>NZ_PSTO01000024.1:0-51011 GCF_002930975.1 Rathayibacter sp. AY1A3
GCGCCTGAAGCTGTGGGCCGCCCGCCTCCGTGCGTCCTCCGTGTCCCCCATCCGGGCCGCGCCGGACGGGAGCCGCCCTCCTCCGGTCCGTCGGGGGATCCGCAGCGACGTACGCTCGCCCCTCGTGCTCTCGCAGCACGCGAGGCACTCGAGCGACGGACGACCAGGGGACGGGACGACATGGGGACCACAGCACACAGGGGACGGCGGAGAGCGGCAGGGGTCGGCGCGGGGGCGATCGCGCTCCTGGCGGGGCTCCTGGCGGCACCGCCGGCGCAGGCGTCCGGGACGCAGACGCTGCTCGCGCTCGGCGACTCGATCACGCGCGCGGCGACGACCTGCGGGGTGAACCGCGACTGCGTCGAGAACTCCTGGGCGACGGGATCGGCGCCCGCGGTCGACTCGATCGCGAGCCGGATGGCGGCGGCGGATCCGCGGACGGCGGTCCGTGCGGTGAACTACGCGAAGTCGGGCGCGGTCATCAGCGGAGTCGAGTCGCGGATCGACGCCGCGGTCGCGGCCGGGGAGGAGCCGGACGTGGTCACGCTGCTGATCGGCGGCAACGACCTCTGCTCGCTGAGCCTCTCGCCCGACTCCCGCGACGGCTACGCGATGACGCCCGCGGCCTCCTTCGCCGCGTCGGCGACCCGGATCCTGCGCTCGATCGGCGAGGAGTGGCCGGAGGCGACGGTGCTCGTCGGCTCGGTCCCGGACATCGAGTCGGAGTGGGAGGCCGTGAAGCCGACGCCGGGCGCCGCGATCTGGGCCTGGGGCGGGGTCTGCCGGACCCAGCGCGGAGTCGACGCCACGACCGGAGCCCCGCTGACCGGCTCGGCCTACACCGCCTCGCTCGCGGCGGCGGAGGACCGGGAGGCCGACTTCAACGAGGCACTCGAATCGGCCTGCGCATCCGCCGCGAACGACTGCGTCTGGGACGGCGGCGCCCTCACGGCGGCTCCGATCTCGCTCGACCAGCTCTCGACGGACGTCGACTACTTCCACCCGAACGTCGCCGGCCAGGCGATGATCGCGGAGGAGCTGTGGACGGCCTGGGGCCTCGGCGACGAACCGGCTCCGGCTCCGACCCCGACTCCCACGTCGGCGCCCACCGCGGCTCCTGCTCCGGCACCCACGGGCTCGCCCGCGCCGTCCCGCGACACCACGGCTCCGAAGACCGTCATCACCGCGCCGACGAGCGGATCGACGGTGCGCGGCTCTGTCACCCTGGTCGCCACCGCCAAGGACGACGTCGGCACGACGAAGCTGAGCTTCTGGAGCGGAGCCACGCGGCTGGGCGACGCGACGAGGGCGTCGGACGGCACGTGGCGCCTGACCGTCTCGGCCTCCTCCTACCCGGCCGGGCGGTACGCGATCGTCGCGCACGCCTACGACGCCGCAGGGAACCTCGGGCGGAGCTCTTCGATCACCCTCAAGCGCTGAGCGGCTGAGGGGGCCGTCCGTCACCGGCCCCTCAGCCCCGCGCGACGAGCAGCACGTCGGGACGATCCCAGTTCTCGACGGTCTGCAGCACCCAGAAGATCCCGAAGAGGGCGAGCGCGACGGCCTCGCCGAGCAGGAGCCACTGCTCGCCGAGAAGTTCCGCTCCCCGCCCCGTGAGAAGCAGGAGCACCAGCGCCGCATCGACCGCGGCGATCAGCACCGCGAGAACGGCGTAGCAGCGGGAGTAGAAGCGCGGCGTCCCCGGCCCGCTCGCTCCCTCCTCGCGCACCGCGACGGCGTGCAGACCCGCGGTGACGGCGATGAGGAGGAAGAAGACGCCGGCGGCGGCGTAGTGGCCGAGCCGCAGGAACGACGGGAGCGTGCTCCAGGCCGCCAGAGCGATCAGGAGGGCGGCGGCGATCGCGGTGCGGACGAGCGCCCAGCGGTCGAGGACCCGGTCGAGGGCGAGCAGGATCACGGAGGCGACGAGGACGGCCGCGGCCGTGACCAGGTAGGCGGGCAGTGAGGCGGCGACCTCACCCGCGGCCGTCGCGGGAAGGCACGACGCCCCTCCCGCCGGGCACACCGCTCCCTGGAGGCGCTGCAGCTCCTCCGAGGCGAGGGGCACCGGCACGATCGCGATGACCGGCGCCGTCATGCCCGCCAGCAGCAGGAGGAAGCGCCGCACGCTCCTCCCGGCGAGGACGACCAGCGAGACGCCGACCGCGAAGAGCGCCCCGGTGAAGAGGGAGCGGACCGGGGTGTAGTACGAGGCGCTGATCGAGCGCAGCGGGCCTCCGACGACGAGCTGGTGGACGAGGCCGGCCGTGAGGAGCACCACGGCCGCCACCAGGGAGAGGCGGACGTAGCGGTAGGTGCGGAGGGAGGAGACGGCACCGCCCCCGCCCAGCGCGTCGCCGCGGGCCACCCGGCTACTCCGCGCGCAGGCCGGAGGAGGCGAGGGCGAAGTCGACGTCGATGCGGATGGCGACGCGGAGGGGGTTCGGGCGCGGGGTGCGGTAGCGCTGGGAGTAGAGCTCGACGGCGTGCTGCACGGCGTCCGGCTCCTCCTCGATCGTGGCCGGACCGCCCAGGCTCAGCCACCGGATGCCGTCGACCTGCCCGACCGTCGCGGTGCCGCCCCGCCGGACGTTGAGCACCTTCTGGCTCTCGCGGGAGGTGATGACGCGGACGACGCCGTCCTCGTAGGTGAAGCCCACGGCGACCACGTGCAGGCGGCCCTGGCGGCCGGGGGTGGAGAGGGTGGCCAGGTGGCGCTCGGTGACGAAGGCGAGGCCGTCGGCGCTCAGGATGCTCATCCCGCGAGCGTAGCCGGAGGCGCCGACGCGCTCCTGGGGGCGGACCGCCGGTCAGCCCTCGAGGATCAGCGCCTCGCCCTGGCCGCCTCCGCCGCAGAGCGCGGCGACGCCGAGCCCGCCGCCTCGGCGACGGAGGGCCAGCGCCAGGTGCAGGGCCAGCCGTGCTCCGGAGGCGCCCACCGGGTGGCCGAGCGCGATCGCCCCGCCGTCGAGGTTGACCGTCTCGGGCTCGACGCCGAGATCGTCCGCCGACTGGAGGACGACGGAGGCGAACGCCTCGTTGATCTCGATCAGGTCCAGGTCGGACACCGCTGCACCGCGGCGGCCGAGCGCCTGGAGGATCGCCGCCGACGGCTGCGAGTGGAGGGAGTTGTCCGGTCCGGCGACCTGCCCGTGCTCGGCGACGGTCGCGAGCCAGGGCAGTCCCCGCTCGCGGGCCCAGCCGCGGGACACGACGACCAGCGCGGCGGCACCGTCGGTGATCGGTGACGAGCTGCCCGCGGTGATCGTGCCCTCGGCTGAGAACGCGGGGGCCAGCCGGGCGAGCGTCTCGACCGTGCTGTCCTCCCGGATCCCGTCGTCGGCGGACACGACGAGGTCCGGTCCGCGCCGCTGCGGAACCGCGACCGGCACGATCTCCTCGGCGAGCACGCCGGTGGACCGTGCCGCGGCGGCCCGCTGGTGCGAGAGCGCGGCGAAGGCGTCCTGGCGCTCGCGGCGGATGCCCCGTGCGGCGTTGCCGTCGTCGGTCACCCTCCCCATCAGGCGGCGGTCGAACGGATCGAGCAGGCCGTCGTGGAGGAGTGCGTCCTCGAGCGGACGCGGACCGACACCCAGGCCCGAGCGGGACCCCAGCAGGAGGTGCGGCGCGTTGGTCATCGACTCCTGCCCTCCGGCGACGACCACCTGCGCCTCGCCGAGCCGGATCATCCGCGCCGCGTCGATCACCGCGGTGAGACCCGACAGGCAGAGCTTGTTGATCGTGACCGCCGGGACGTCCCAGCCCAGACCCGCGAGGACCGCGGCCTGCCGGGCGGGGCCCTGACCGGCTCCGGCCTGGATCACCTGGCCGAGCACGACCGCGTCGACGTCGGCCGCGGAGGCGCCCGAGCGCTCGAGAGCCCCTCGGATGGCAGCGGCGCCGAGCTCGACGCCCGAGAGCGGCGCGAAGGCTCCGGAGAAGCGGGCGAACGGGGTGCGGGCGCCCCCCAGGATCACGGGGGTGGTGTCGTCAGTGGACACGGGGACTCCTTCTCGACGGTGAGAGCGGGGGAAGCGGTGGGGAGACGGATGCCGGATGCCGGCCCGGCTCAGGGAACGAGAAGGATCTTCCCGCGGACGTGGCCGTCCTCGCTGAGCCGGTGCGCCTCTGCGGCCTGCTCGAGCGGGAGGCGCGGACCTGTCGCGACCGCGAAGCGCCCCTCGCTCGCCAGCCGGGCGGCCAGCGGCACGCCCTCGCGGCGGAGGCGCTGCTCCTTTTCGGTCAGCGGCACGGGACTGCCGCCGCTCCAGGCCCGGATGCCCAGCTCTGCCGCACGAGGGCCGGCGACCACCGTTCCGACGTGCTGCGGATCCGCCACCAGCGCGAGCGAGGCGGCGAGCGCCTCGTCCGTCCCGGCCGCGTCGAGCACGCGGTCGACGCCCTCGGGCGCCGCGGCACGCAGCCGCTCGAGCAGTCCGGGCCCGTAGGCGACCGGCACCGCTCCGAGCGCGCGCAGCGCCTCGTGATTCGCCGGGCTCGCCGTGGCGATCACCCGGGCTCCGCGGTCGACGGCGAACTGGATCGCCGCCCGGCCGACCGCTCCGGCGCCCGCGTGGACGACGAACGTCGATCCCTCCGCGACGCCGAGCGAGACCACCGCCTGGTAGGCCGTGGAGACCGGGATGCCGAGCGCGGCCGCCTCCTCGAAGCCGAGTCCGTCGGGGAGCGGATCGAGGGAGTCGGGGGAGACCGCGACGGCGGTCGCGTAGGTGCCGGTGGCGCCGCTGACGATCACCCGGTCTCCGACGCTCCAACCGGTCACGCCCGGACCGACGGCGGAGACCACGCCGGAGCCGTCCGACCCGAGCCTCCGCGGACCGTCGAACGGCGGGCTCGGGCGCAGGCCGGAGCGCACCTTCCACTCGATCGGGTTCACGCCGGCCGCGCGGACGGCGACCACCACGGTGCCGGGCCCCGCCTCGGGCTCCGGCGCCTCGACGGTCTCGAGCACCTCGGGCCCGCCGATCCGCTCGTACTGCACGATCCTCGCCATGTCGTCCTCCTCCTCGCGGGCCACCGTCCGCTCCGGTCGCCTCAGTCCAGCAGACTCTCGCGCACCTGGCGGCGCAGCACCTTGCCGATCAGCGAGGTCGGCAGCTCGTCCACCGGGACGATCCGCTTGGGCACCTTGTAGGGCGTCAGGTGCAGCCGGCAGAAGTCGCGCAGCGCCTCCGGATCCACGGCCGTCCCGGCCCGCAGGACCACGGCCGCCGCGACGCTCTCGCCGCCGTCCTCCCGGGGGAGCCCGACGACGGCCGCGCGCGTCACGTCCGGGTGCGACTCCAGCACTCCCTCGACCTCGGAGGGGGAGACGTTGAAGCCGCCGGTGATGATGAGCTCCTTGGCCCGGTCGACGATCGTCACGAAGCCGTCGGCCGAGACGGTCGCGATGTCGCCCGTGCGCAGCCAGCCGCCGGGGAGGAGGGCCTCGGCCGTCTCCTCCGGCCGCTTCCAGTACCCCTGGAACACCTGCGGCCCCCGGAGCAGGAGCTCGCCGGACTCGCCCGGGCCGCGGTCGACCGACGGATCGGCGGGGTCGACGAGGCGGATCGTCGTGCTGGGGAACGGCACGCCCACGGTGCCGGGTCGGCGGGTCGGGCCGACCGGGTTCCCGAGGGCGACCGGCGAGCTCTCGGTCATGCCGTAGCCCTCGACCAGGAGTCCCCGACTCGCGCGCTCCCAGCGGTCGACCGTCGCGACCGGCAGGCTCATCGCTCCCGAGATCGCGAAGCGGATGCCGCGCAGGTCGAGCTCGTGGCGCTCGGAAGCGCGGGCCAGCGCGTCGTACACGGGCGGCACCGCGGGGAGGAAGGTGGGCGGCGACGACTTCGCGGCCGCCTTCACGAGGCCGACGTCGAAGGTCGGGAACAGCACGACCTTCGCGCCGATGCTGATCGCGAAGGTCAGGCACAGCGTCAGCCCGTAGGCGTGGAACAGGGGGAGCGCCGCGTAGAACGTCTCGTCGCCCTCGCGCAGGCCCGGCACCCAGGCGCGGCCCTGCAGGGCGTTCGCACGGAGGTTCGCGTGCGAGAGGATCGCGCCCTTGGGCGTCCCGGTGGTGCCGCTCGTGTACTGCAGCAGGGCCGTGTCGCCGAGGACCGGGCGGGGGTGCGAGCGCGCGATGCGGCGGTTCTTCAGCAGCGACGCGAAGGGCACCAGGGAGCGGCTGCGGGGGGTCGCGGTGAGCTTCTCGCGTGACCGGCGCACCGACGGCAGGGGGAGCCGCAGCGCCAGGCGCTTGCCGAGCGGGAAGGAGCGGGTGAGGTCGACGGAGACGACGCGCTCGATGCCCAGGTCGGCGGGCATGGTCGCGACGACGTCGGCGATCTTGTCCCAGACGACCGCGAACCGGGCGCCGTGGTCCTCGAACTGCCGCCGCAGCTCGCGCGGCGTGTAGAGCGGGTTGTGCTCGACCACGATCGCTCCGAGGCGGAGAGCGGCGTAGAACGCCACCACGTGCTCCGGGCAGTTCGGGAGCACCAGCGCGACGCGGTCGCCGGCGCGCACGCCCAGGCGCCGCAGGCCCTCCGCCGCGCGCGCGACCTGCTCGCCGAGCTCGGCGTAGCTGGTCTCGGCGCCGAAGAACTCGAGGGCGGTGCCGCGGCGGTACCGCGCGACCGAGTCCTCGAGCAGGTCGACGAGGGTCTGGGTGGGAGGGTCGATCTCGGCGGGCACGCCCTCCGCGTAGGAGGTCAGCCACGGCTTCGTCGCCAGGTTCGAGGATCCGGAGGTCACGGGCCGAGTATCGGGCACCCGCCTCCGCACTTCCTCCGAGGCGCGCGGAGGGGGTGCCGCACCGGGCGCGGGAGCGGCAGGCTGGCGGCATGAGCGCAGCCATCGACCTCCTCCGCGACGCCTTCGGCCGGGTGCACGAGAACGTGCACGCCGTCCTGGACGACAGCACCCCCGATCAGCTCGCGTTCCGCGCGGACGCCCACTCGAACTCGCCCGCCTGGCTCGTCTGGCATCTCGTCCGGGTGCAGGACGACCACCTCGCCCCGCTCGCCGGCCACGAGCAGGTGTGGACGGCCGACGGCTTCCACGGCCGGTCCGGCCTGCCCTTCGGGCCCGATGAGACCGGCTACGGGCAGGAGCCGGCCGAGGTGGCGGCGCTCGCCGCGGTGCCGGCCGCGCTGCTCGCGGAGTACGCCGACGCCGTGCACCGGCAGACGCTCGCCCTCCTCGACACGCTCGGCGACGAGGACCTCGAGCGCGTCGTCGACGAGCAGTGGGATCCGCCGGTGACCCTCGGGGTGCGGCTGGTCTCGGTGATCGACGACGACACGCAGCACGTCGGCCAGGCCGCGTACGCGAAGGGTCTCGCCGAGCGCTCGGCGCGCTGAGCCCGGCCTCTACGCTGGCGGGATGCGCGCGCTCCGGACCCTGCCCGCGAGCGCGGTCCTCGCCCTCGCCACCGCGCTGACCCTCGTCGGCTCCTGGATCCCCTCCTACTGGAACGACGAGGCCGCGACCCTCCGCCTGGCGCGGCTCCCGGTGGGCGAGCTCCTCGCCTTCGTGCAGGAGAAGGACGCGGTGCACCTGGTCTACGGCCTGCTGATGCACGGCTGGATCGCGATCGCCGGGGAGTCGGAGCTCGCGGTGCGGGCGCCGTCCGCTCTCGCCACGGGAGCGGCGGCGGCGGGCGTCGTCGTCCTGCTGCGATCGTTCGACCGGCCCCGGGCTGCACTCCTCGCCGCCGCGGTGCTCGTGCTGCTCCCGCGGTCCTCGTTCTCGGGGACCGAGGCGCGATCCTCCGCTCTGGCCACCGCGCTCGTGGTGGGAGCGGCGGTCCTCGTCGTGCGGGCGGCCCGCTCCGGGGGCGCCCTGCGCTGGACCGCGTTCGCGGCCGTCGCAGGTCTGGCGAACGCCGTGTTCCTCTACTCCGTGCTGGTGCTGCCGGCTCTCGTCGCTCTCGCCGCGGCCGCGGCGCCCCGGGGTGCCGTGCGGGCTCTCCCGGCGAGCGCCCTCTCGGCACTGGGCGCCGTGCCGGTGCTGCTCCTCGCCGCAGGGCAGAGCGGCCAGGTCGGCTGGCTCCGCTCGCAGCCCGTGACCGCGTTCACCGTCATGGTCGAGCCGTTCTTCGGATCCGCGTGGTGGCTGGCCGGGATCGCCGTCGCGCTCCTCGCGGTCGCCGCGGTGCGGGGCGGCCTGCGCGGGCCGCTCCTGCCGGCCCTCGTCCTCTGGATCGTGCTGCCGACGGCGGTGCTGGTGCTCGGGACCCTCCTCGTCGAGCCGATGTTCACTCCGCGCTACCTCGCGTCGAGCGCGCCCGCCCTCGCGGTCCTCCTCGGCCTCGCGCTCGACTCGTTCAGGGCTTGGACGGGCGTCGCCCTCCTCGCCCTGATCGCGGTGGCCGCCCTGCCGGTCCTGGTGCAGATGCGCACGGTCACCGGGAAGCCGGCCGGGCAGGACCTCCGCGGTCTGGCGGCCGCCGTCGAGGAGCGGGCCCGTCCGGGCGACGCCGTCCTCCTCGGCTCCTCCGGGACGGTCTCGCTCCGGCCCCGTTTGGCGCTCGCCGCCTACCCGGAGGCGTTCGCGGGCGTGGACGACGTCGCCCTCGCCGCTCCGTACGGGTCGACGGGGACGTACTCCGACGTGCTCCTGGAGGGCGAGGCCCTGCTCGCCGCGCTCGCCGGGGAGGACCGGGTCTGGCAGGCGCTGCCGGAGGGCGAGGCGGACACGGTGCTCGCGGAGGCGGGGTTCGTCGCGCGCGAGCGGATCCGGGTGCCGACGACGGTGCTGACGCTGTGGGAGCGCCCGGAGGGCCGCTGATCCGGAGCGCTCGGGGCGTCGCAGCCCCGGAGTGGAGAGACGCCGGAGTGCCCGGAGCCCCGCCGACGGGGAGCCGCTACCCTTGTCCCCGGCGCCGTCGCAGAGCGGTGGCGTCCGCGGAGCGAGGACCGCGCCACCGAGAGGACCCGAACGTGACGTTGCCCGAGACCACCACCACCGCCATCGCGAAGCGGAAGGGGCGCGACGTCGCCCCCGAGATCGCGCGCTCCTGGCTGCTGGTGAACGCCACCCGCACCGAGACGTTCGACGCCGCGCACGCGTCCCGCGCCGACCAGATCGTCCTCGACATCGAGGACGCGGTCGACCCCAAGGCGAAGCCCGACGCGCGGACCGACGTCGCGGAGTGGCTGACCGGCGAGAAGCGCGCCTGGGTCCGCATCAACGACCACTCCACCCCGTTCTGGTCCGACGACGTCGACGCGCTGAAGGGCCTGCCCGGCCTCGCCGGCGTCATGCTCGCCAAGACCGAGGCCGCCGAGCACGTCACCGAGACCTTCGACCGCCTCGGCGGCTCCACCCCGGTGCTCGCCCTGGTCGAGTCCGCCCTCGGCATCGAGGAGGCGGTCTCGATCGCCCGCGCCCGCGGCACCTTCCGCCTCGCGTTCGGCAGCGGCGACTACCGCCGCGACACCGGCACCAGCGCCGACGATCTCGCGATGGCCTACCCGCGCTCGCGCCTGGTCGTCGCCTCGCGCATCGGCGACCTGCCCGGCCCTATCGACGGCCCGACAGTCTCGAACAGCCACCCCGTGCTGCGCGAGCAGTCCGCGCTCACGGTCTCGCTCGGCCTCACCGGGAAGCTCTGCCTCGACACCGAGCAGCTCGCCGTGATCAACGAGGTCATCAGCCCGACGCCGTCCGACGTCGCCTGGGCCCGCGACTTCCTCGACGACTTCGAGGCCCGCGGCCGCGTCATCCGCGACGGCAGCGACCTGCCCCGGCTGGGCCGCGCCAAGAAGATCGACAAGCTGGCCACGGCGTTCGGCGTCAACCCGCTGTGATCCGTCGCGGGGAGGGCGCCTCCGCGGCACACTGAGGGAGCCGCGGAGACCCTCCCGCGCAGGACGGAGACTCCGATGGGCGCGGTCAGCACCTTCCTCTGGTTCGACGACGGCGCGGGGGAGGCGGCGCGCTTCTACACGGAGCTGGTGCCGAACTCGCGGATCACCGGAAGCCAGGTGCTGCCGGAGGGCTCTCCGTCGCCCGGCGAGGTGCTGTCGGTGACGTTCGAGCTCGACGGGCAGCGGTTCCAGGCGATCAACGCCGGGCCGCGGTTCCCGTTCACCGAGGCCGTCTCGATCGTCGTGACCGTCGGCGGCCAGTCCGAGCTCGACCGGCTGTGGGACGCCCTGATCGCGGACGGCGGCGAGGAGAGCCGGTGCGGCTGGCTCCGCGACCGCTGGGGGCTGTCCTGGCAGATCGTGCCGGAGGTCCTCCCGCGTCTGCTCGGAGGCGCCGACTCCGAGGCGTCCGCGCGCGCTCTGCAGGCGATGCTCGCGATGAGCCGCCTCGACATTGCGGAGCTGGAGCGGGCCCATGCCGGCACGTGACTCCGCCCGCCCGCGCCGCTCGACCTCGCTGCGGCGCGCGTACCTCCGCGACTACCGCTACGCCTACGGCTCGCGCTTCGTGCACCTGCGGGAGGGCTGGGACGTGTCGCGGTACGCGTCCGGCGACGGCGCTCCGGTGCTGCTCATCCCCGGCATCTACGAGACGTGGCAGTTCCTCCGGCCCATCGCCGAGAGGCTGCACGCGGCGGGCCATCCGATCCACGTGCTGCCCGCGCTCGGCTACAACACGCGGCCGATCGTCGCGTCGGCCGGACTCGGCCAGGACTACCTGCGCGAGCACGATCTGCGCGGAGTCGTCGTCGTCGCGCACAGCAAGGGCGGCCTGATCGGCAAGCACATGATGGTCGTCGACGACCGCGAGGACGGGCGGATCGAGCGGATGATCGCCGTCTCGACCCCGTTCAACGGCTCGTCGCTCGCACGGATCGCCCCGGCGCGGGCGCTCCGGGAGTTCGCACCCCACCGCCCGCTGATCCGCACCCTGCTGGCCGAGCGCGAGGCCGACGCGCGCATCACGTCGATCTACGGGATGCGCGACCAGTACATCCCCGGAGGGAGCCGCCTCGCCGGGGCGCGCGAGAACATCGCGGTCTCGGTGGTCGGCCACTTCGCGCTGCTCTCGAGCCCGAAGGTGCTCGACCTCATCGCGGCCCGGGTCTGAGGCCGGACGGGATCCGCTGGGCTCGCCGCCCGCGTGAGGCGCCTGCCGTGCGGCGCGACCTCGACCGGAGGACGGCCGCCTCAGCGACGGGCCGAGCCGCCCGCCGCGCTCAGGACCAGGGAGTGAGCAGCACGAGCGGGATCTGCCGCTCGGTCTTCGTCTGGTACTCGGCGTAGTCCGGCCACGCGGCGACCGCGCGCTCCCACCAGGCCGCGCGCAGATCGCCCTCGAGCACGCTCGCGGCGTAGTCCTTCTTCACGGGCCCGTCCTGCAGCTCGACGTGCGGCTCCTTGAGCATGTTGCCATACCAGACGGGATGCTCGGGCGCGCCGCCCTTGGACGCGACGACCACGTACTCGCCCTCGTGCTCGACGCGCATCAGCGCGGTCTTGCGGAGCTTCCCGCTCTTCGAGCCGACGGTGGTCAGGACGATGATGGGGCGGCCGCGGAGGAGGTTCCCCTCGGCTCCGCCGGTCCGCTCGTAGAGCTCCGCCTGCTCGCGGGCCCACTCGGACGTGCTGGGTTCGTACTCTCCGGTCAGCGGCATGCCTCCGATCGTACGGCCGCGGCGGCCCCGGTGGCCGACCCGCGTGCAGGAGGATGGAGCGGTGTTCTCCGCAGACCCGTTCGACCGAGCCCGTATCGCCCTCCTGCGCGACGATCTGATCCGCGCCCGCTACGGCGTGGACGCCGTGCGGGGGCTCTGGGGCGACGAAGCGGCCGAGGCGCTGCACCGCGGCGACCGGGTCCCCGCCCGCCGCGCCCTCGAGCACCGCGGCGACCACGACGCGCTGGCCACCCTCGCCCGCCTGTTCCTCCTGGCCGATCCCGTCTCGGCCGACGACGCGGACGAGGCGTTCGGCGCTCTCGCGCTGGAGGGGGCGGTGGAGCTCGGCCTGGTGCGCGTCGAGGCCGGAGCCGTCGTCACCGCGGCCCTCGACCTGCGCCCCTACGACGTGGTCGACCAGCGCGGCGCGGCCTCCTGGTGGATCGCCTCCGACCTCGGGGAGCTCGCCCTCGGCCGCGCCCTCGACGAGGACCACGTGCTCGGCGTCGGCGGCGCGAGCCTCACGCTGACCGGCCTGATGATCCAGCGGCCCGTCGGCCGCGTGCTCGACCTGGGGACCGGCTGCGGGATCCAGGCGCTGCACGCCTCCCGCCACGCCGAGCAGGTGGTCGCCACCGACATCTCCGAGCGCGCGCTCGCGCTCGCCTCCTTCACCGCGGCGCTCAACGGGATCGAGAACATCGAGTTCCGCCTCGGCAGCCTCTACGAGCCGGTCGCGGGGGAGCGCTTCGACCACATCGTCACGAACCCGCCGTTCGTCATCACGCCGCGAGTCGAGGGCGTCCCCTCCTACGAGTACCGCGACGGCGGGCTGGAGGGCGACGAGATCGTGCGCCGCGTGATCCTCGGAGCAGCCGAGCACCTGGTGCCCGGTGGTGTCGCGCAGCTCCTGGGGAACTGGGAGTACCGGGAGGGCGCGGACGCCTTCGACCGGATCGCGGACTGGCTCGCCGACGCCCGCAGCCCGCTGGAGCAGGCGCTCGAGGCGGGGCCCGAGGGGCTCGACGCCTGGATGGGCGGGACCGCCTCTCCGCTGGACGTCTGGGTCGTGGAGCGCGAGCGTCAGGATCCGGCGGTCTACGCCGAGACCTGGATCCGTGACGGCGGCACGACCCGCGGCCCCGCGTTCGACGCGCTGGTCGACGCCTGGCTGACCGACTTCGAGCGGCGCGGGGTGACCGGCGTCGGCTTCGGCTACGTCACGCTCCGCCTGCCCGAGCAGCCTCGCCCACCGATCCGCCGCCTCGAGCGCATCACCACGCCGGTCGCGACCGCGGGCCTGGGCGGCCACCTCGCCGCCTGCCTCGACGCGGCCGAGGCCCTCGCGTCGCTCGACGATCGCGCTCTGGCGGGTCTCGCCCTGGTCGTCGCCGGAGACGTCACGGAGGAGCGGCACTACTGGCCGGGCAACGACGATCCGACGGTGCTGCGGCTGCGCCAGGGCGGCGGCTTCGCCCGGGTCGAGGAGGTCGACACGGCGCTCGCCGCCGTGGTCGGCGCCTGCGACGGCGAGCTCTCGGTGGCGGCGATCGCGGCGGCGGTCGCCTCGCTCCTCCAGGTCGAGGAGGAGGCGGTGTCCGACTCGGTGCTGCCGCGGGTGCGCGAGCTGGTGGCGACGGGGCTGCTGCGGCTGCCCCAGAGGGAACGCGGCTAGAAGAGGGTGGCGGAGTCCTCGACGGGGGGCGCAGCGGCCGCGGCAGGCACGGCGGCGGCCGTCGGCCATCCGGGTCCGGCGTCGACGGGCTGCCGGCGCTGGTAGGCGGTCGCGGCGCTCCGGGCGCGGACGTCGGCGGCCTCGTTCATCCGGTGGTTGGCGTGCCCCTTCACCCACTCGAAGGTGACCGCCCGGCCCTGCAGCTCCTCGTCGAGCGCCTTGATGATCTCGACGTTCATCACCGGCTTGCCGTCGGCCTTGCGCCAGCCCTTCCGCTTCCAGCCCGGCAGCCACTCGGTGCAGGCCTTGATGGCGTACTGGCTGTCGCAGAGGATGTGCAGCGGCTCCTCCTCCTGCGCGGTCGCGCGCAGCAGCTCGAGCACCGCGGTGAGCTCGCCGATGTTGTTCGTGCCGTGCGACCAGCCGCCCGCGGCCCAGCGCTCGTCGTCGACGTACCAGGCCCAGCCGGCGGGGCCGGGGTTGCCCAGTGCGGACCCGTCTGCGGCGGCGATGATGCTCACGTGCGTCTCTCCTCGTGCTCTCGGTGCTCGCGCCGGTGCGGCGCCCTCCGAGGGTAGTCGGCGGGCGGGGCGGTCCGCGGCGCGCGGCGCGGAGTCAGGCGGAGGAGGAGCGGCGCGCGATCGTCACGCGCGTCGAGTACGGCATCGCGACGGTCCCGCTCCCGCCCGACTCCTCGTCCACCACGGCGTCGACCGCCGCGAGGACCGCGGCGCGCTCCTCGTCGGGCATCGCGATGACGGAGCTGCGGGACGCGAACATGTCCCGCACCCCGGCTCGGTCCAGCTCGAAGGACCACTCGAAGGCCGCGAACGCCACCCGCTCGAGAGCGGAGCCGAGCGGCGGCCGGAGCGTCTCGAAGCGCTCGGCGGAGGAGGCTCCGGCGACCTCGCCGAGCCGGCGCACCCAGGGGACCGACTCGTCGCGGATGTTCCACACCAGCGCGAGCACGCCCTCCGGCACCAGGACGCGGGCGACTTCGGCTCCCGCGCGCTCGGCGTCGACCCAGTGCCACGACTGCGCGGCGGTGACGAGATCCGCGGAGGCGTCCGCGGCGGGGATCGCCTCTGCCGTCCCCTCCTCGGGGCGGACCCCCGGCAGATTCGAGGCGAGCCGCGCGAGCATCTCCGCGTCGGGCTCGACCGCGGTCACGGCGAGGCCGCGGGACGCGAGCGACGCGGTGAACTTGCCCGTTCCCGCGCCGAGGTCCACGGCGCGCAGCCGATCGGAGGCGTCGGCTCCCGCCGCGCGGGCCCGCTCCGGGATGAAGGCGCCCGCCACCCGCGCGGGGGCGTGCCCCACGATCCAGTCGACGGCGTCGTCGGGGTAGCCGGGCCGCCCGCGGTCGTAGGCGTCGACCGCGCTGCCGAAGGAGCGTCCGAGGCCGCTCATCGCTTCTCCGCCGCTCGCGCGAGCACGTCCACCGCGTAGCCGTAGCCGGCGATCCCCGCGCCGACGATCACGGCGATCGCGACGTCCGAGAGGTAGGAGTGCTGCCGGAACGGCTCGCGCCGGTGCACGTTGCTCACGTGGACCTCGACCATCGGCAGCTCGGTCGCGAGGACGGCGTCGCGGATCGCGATCGACGTGTGCGTGTACGCCCCGGCGTTGAGCACCACTCCCGAGACGGAGCCGCGAGCCGCGTGCAGCCGGTCGACGATCGCGCCCTCCGAGCTGCTCTGGAAGGTCTCGACCGTGAAGCCGTGCCGCTCGGCCGCCTCCGCCGCCAGCGCCTCGGCGTCGACGAGGGTGTCCGAGCCGTAGAGCTCGGGCTCGCGGGTGCCGAGCAGGTTCAGGTTCGGGCCGTTGAGGACGAGGATCGGCAGCTTCACGCTCCGACCCTAGCGCCGGCCGTCCCCGCGAGCGGGAGCGGCGGCAGCGCCGCGCGCAGGAGGATCAGCTCGCGCGCATGAGCGTCCAGACGCCGGTCCTCCTCGGTCCGCATCTCGAGAGGCGGGACCGGCTCGGCCGCCCCGTCGGCGCCCCGCACCACGAAGACGCTCCGGCACTGCGTGGTCAGCTCCAGCTCGCCGGTCCGCGGGTCCCCGGAGCGCACCTGCACCGCCAGGTGCATGCTCCGGGCGCTCGTGTGGATGAGGCGCGCCTCCACCTCGACGAGGTGCCCGATGCGCACCGGACGGTAGAAGTGGATCCCGCCGGAGTAGACGGCCACCGCGTCGCGGCCGGTCCAGCGCTGCGCGACCGCGTCGGCCGCCTCGTCGATCCAGCGCATCACGATCCCGCCGTGGGCGTTGCCGCCCCAGTTGACGTCTCCCGGTGCCGCGAGGAAGCGGAACACGATCCGCGGACCGGTGCCCTCCTCGGTGTACTCCTGGGCGCGCATCACGTCGTGCAGCCGTCGGCGGCCCTCGATGCGCGCGGCGGCGCCCTCGGCGAGGGACAGGTCCTCGATCGAGCGGGGCCGCCACTCCGGGACCGACCGCGGCCTCTTCTCGTCGTCGACGGCCACGAACACGAGGAGGCAGTGCGTGGCGTCCTCGTAGAGGCCGGTCCGCGGATCCGCCTGCGCGACCTGCACCAGCACGTGCATGCTCGTGCGCCCGGTGTGGATGACGCGGGCGGTCGCCTCGATCAGGTTGCCGACCGAGATGGGCCGGGTGAAGTGGACGTTGCCGACGTACGCCGTCACGCAGTAGCCGCCGCTCCAGCCCACGGCGCAGGCGTAGCCGGCCTTGTCGATCCATTCGAGGACGCGGCCGGCCTGGGCGCTGCGGCCGTCGGCGGTGGCGTCCTGCGGGGAGGCGAGGAAGCGGAGCGTGATGCGGTCGGTCATGGTGCCCGTCGTCGTGGGAGCGGAAGGGGGGAGTGGACCCGCGGGGGTGCGAGGAAAGGGGGATGATCCGCCCGCGGGCCACAGGGGTGTCCGGCCGGAGCCGGCTCGGTCAGGGGGATCAGGCCGCCAGCGGCAGCTTCTCGGCGAGGAGCCGGAGCCGCAGGGCCTGGAGCTCGGCGGTCAGCTCGGGCGGCAGCCGGTCGCCGAACCGCGTGAAGAACTCCTCCGTGAGCGCGCACTCCTCCAGCCACGCCTCGACCGGGACGGAGAACAGCTCCTCCTTCTGGGCCGCGGAGAGCAGCAGCCCGTGCGTGTCGATCGCGAGCGGCAGGTCGCCGAGGGGGCTCCGCCGCGCCTCCGCCAGCCCCTCCAGGCGGCGGACGAGCCACTGCAGCACCCGCGCGTTCTCGCCGAAGCCGGGCCAGAGGAACTCGCCGTCCGCGTCCTTCCGGAACCAGTTGACCTGGAACACGGCCGGCGCCGCATCGCCGAGCTCGGCGCCGATCGCGAGCCAGTGCGCGAAGTAGTCGGCCATGTTGTAGCCGCAGAAGGGGAGCATCGCGAACGGATCGCGGCGCAGCTCCCCGACCGTGCCCTCCGCGGCCGCGGTCTTCTCGGAGGCGACGGTCGCACCCAGGAAGACGCCGTGCTGCCACGAGGTGGCCTGCGTGACCAGCGGGACGTTGCTCGCCCGTCGGCCACCGAAGACGATCGCGTCCAGCGGCACGCCCTCGTGGGCGTCCCAGTCGGCGGAGAGCGACGGGCACTGCGCGGCCGGCGCGGTGAAGCGGGAGTTGGGGTGCGCGGCGGGCGTGCCGGACGCCGGCGTCCACGGCTGCCCGCGCCAGTCGGTCAGCCGCTCCGGGACCTCGTCGGTCAGGCCCTCCCACCACACGTCGCCGTCCTCGCGGAGCGCGACGTTGGTGAAGATCGTGTTGCCCCAGAGCGTCTGCACGGCGTTCGGGTTCGAGGTCTCCCCGGTGCCGGGAGCGACGCCGAAGAAGCCCGTCTCGGGGTTCATCGCCCAGAGGCGTCCGTCCTCCCCGCGGCGCATCCAGGTGATGTCGTCGCCCAGCGTCTCGACCCGCCAGCCGGGGATCGCGGGCTGCATCATCGCGAGGTTGGTCTTGCCGCACGCGCTCGGGAAGGCGGCGGCGACGTGGTAGCGCCGTCCCTCGGGCGAGACGATGCGGATCAGCAGCATGTGCTCGGCGAGCCAGCCCTCCTCGCGCCCCATCGCCGAGGCGATGCGCAGGGCGAAGCACTTCTTCGCCAGCAGGGCGTTGCCGCCGTAGCCGGAGCCGTACGAGACGATCTCGCGCGTCTCCGGGAACTGGGTGATGTACTTCACGGGGCTGCACGGCCAGGCGACGTCCTCGCGGGTGACGCCGTCCGCGTCGCGGAGGGGCAGCCCCACGGTGTGCACGCCGCGGACGAACGGGGTCTCCTCGGTGAAGGCGGCGAGCGGCTCGGAGCCCACGCGCGCCATGATCCGCAGGTTCAGCACCGCGTAGGCCGAGTCGGTGACCTGGACGCCCAGCTGCGAGAGCGGACCGCCGACGGGCCCCATCGAGAACGGGACGACGTACATCGTCCGTCCGCGCATCGCTCCGTCGAGGAGGGGAGCGAGCTCGGCCCTCATCGCGGCGGGCTCGCGCCAGTTGTTGGTCGGTCCCGCGTCGGCCTCGTCGGTCGTGCAGATGAAGGTGCGGTCCTCGACCCGGGCGACGTCGTCCGGGTCGGTGCGGGCCAGGAACGAGCCGGGCCGCCACTCCGGATTGAGCGGGAGGAGCGTGCCGGAGGCGACGAGCCGCTCGGTCAGGCGGTACCACTCCGCGGGGGAGCCGTCGCTCCACTCGATCGCGTCGGGCTGGAGGATCGCGGCGGTCTCGCGCACCCAGCGGCGGAGGGCGAGGGGCGCCGGCGGCACGACGGGCGCGGGGACGGACGTCGGCGCGGTCATGGTGCTCGGCTCGAGTCGGACGGTGTTGCTGTAGATGCTCATGCTGGCTCCGCTTTCGGTGGTCGTCGTCGACGGGGGTGGGGAGTCGCCGGCCGCAGCCGGGAAGAGGCCGGCCGGGCCGGGAGGGGTGCTCAGTGGCGCCTGAAGCCAGGATGGAGGAGGATCAGGAGGTATTCCCGGCGCTCAGGCGGTCAAGAAACCGCCTTTTTGCGCTTCCGTCACAACCGACCGCTGGAGCTCGCCGTGACCGATCCCTCGACACCCGCCCCGGGCTCCGACGCCGTGCTGCTCGGGCAGCGCCTGCGCCACTTCCGCACCCGGCGCGGACTGACCCTCGGGCAGCTCGCCGAGCGCGTCGACGTGTCGGGGAGCCAGCTCTCGCTGATCGAGACGGGCCGCCGCGAGCCGCGCCTCTCCCTCCTGCAGCGCCTCGCGGCCGCGCTCGGCGTCGAGCTGGCGGCGCTGCTCTCGGACGAGCCGCCGAGCGAGCGGGCCGCGCTCGAGATCGAGCTGGCGCGCGTGCAGAAGGGGTCGCTGTACCGCTCGCTCGGCCTGCCCGAGTTCAAGGTCAACAAGGGGCTGAGCACGCCCGTGCTGGAGGCGTTCCTCGGCGTCTACCGCGAGCTCGCCCGTCGCCGGAGCGAGGCGAGTGCCACACCGGAGGAGGCGCGCCGGGCCAACACCGCCCAGCGGCTCCAGCTGCGCGAGCGCAGCTCTTACCTGCCCGAGATCGAGGAGGTGGCGGGCGAGATGCTCCGCACCGTCGGGCACCGCGGAGGAGCACTGACCCACAGCTCCGTCTCGAAGATGGCCCGGCACCTCGGCTTCGAGATCATCCACGTCGGCGACCTGCCGCACTCCGCCCGCTCGGTGATCGACCTCGCGAACGGCAGGATCTACCTCCCGCCCGCCTCGATCCCCGGGGGTCACGGCCTGCGGGCGCTGGCGCTGCAGGCGATGGCGCACCGCCTCCTCGGGCACGAGCGGCCGGTGACCTACGCCGACTTCCTCCGCCAGCGCCTCGAGATCAACTACTTCGCCGCCGCGTGCCTGATGCCGCTGGAGCCGGCGGTCGCGTTCCTCCAGGAGGCGAAGCGCGAGCGGGACATCTCGGTGGAGGACTTCCGCGACGGCTTCGGCGTCACCCACGAGGCCGCCGCCCTGCGCTTCACGAACCTGCTCACCTCGCACCTCGACATCCGGATGCACTTCCTGCGGGTGCTGGGAGACGGCTCGATCCAGAAGGCCTACGAGAACGACGGGCTGCCGCTGCCGACCGACGTCACCGGGGCCGTCGAGGGCCAGGTGGTCTGCCGCTACTGGTCGGCGCGCTCCGCGTTCACCCGGACCAACCGGACGACGGAGTACTACCAGTACGTCGACACCCCGGCGGGGACCTTCTGGTCGGCGTCGCAGACCGGCACGACCGCCACCGAGGAGTTCTCGATCACCGTGGGCGTCCCGTTCGCCGAGGCCCGCTTCTTCCGAGGCCGCGACACCGACCGCCGCGAGCTCTCCCGCTGCCCCGACGAGTCCTGCTGCCGACGCGCCCCGTCGGAGCTCGCCGCGCGCTGGGACGGCAACGCCTGGCCGAGCGCGCGCCTGCACGCGCACGTGCTCGCGCCGCTGCCGTCGGGGACCTTCCCCGGCATCGACGACGCCGAGGTCTACGAGTTCCTCGACGCGCACGCTCGCGAGTCCTGACCGCTCCCGCCTCACCCTTCCCCTTCCACGAGATGCCACTTGTGACGGTCTCCTCCGGCGTGTCGCCCTCACAGGTGGCATCTCGCAGGAGGGGGTGTGGAGAACGCGAGCGGGGTGGGCGGCGGATCGGGCACCCTGCGGGGCATGAGCGAGCAGCAGCACCCCGGGGTCATGAATGCATCGACGAGCGGGCAGTCGCGACACGGTCTCGTCCGGGACTACCCGGTCGCCGAGTTCCGGGGAGCCCGTGCAGCGCTTGAGCCGGCCGATGTCGACGAGCGGATCGCCGCGTTCTCCGCTGTGATGCGGCCGGGCGAGTTCTTCTCCCACGGCACGGCAGCGCATCTGCTGGGCCTGCCGGATCGGCGGATGACCGCGACGAGTCCGCTCGACGTCTCGGTCGCTCCTCCGATGCGAGCCGCCCGACGGGTGGGCGTGCGGTCACACCATCTCTGGGACGAGGCGGTCGCCGTGGTGCAAACGCGATACCCGGCAGCCGACCCCGCTTCGACCTTCTGCCACCTGGCCGACTCCCGCCGTCTCGACGAGCTCATCGTCCTCGGCGACGCGATCGTCCTCCCTGATGACGAGGGACGCAGGCGCGGCCTGCGGGTCGACCTCCCGGTCCTCACGGAGCGTGCAGCTCGGTTCCGCGGGCGTGGCGGCCGGCGAGCACGCGAAGCAGCGGGCCACCTCCGGGTCGGGGCGGAGTCGCCCCGCGAGACCCTGCTGCGGCTCCTGCTGGTCAGGGCCGGGCTTCCCGAGCCGGAGCTGCAGGTGGAGCTGTCCGATGCCGACGGGTGCTTCGTCGCTCGGGTCGACATGCTCTACCGGATCGCGCGCGTCGTCGTCGAGTACGACGGTGACCACCACCGCACCGATCGTGCACAGTACGAGCGCGACATCGCCCGGATCGAAGCGATCGAGGCCCTCGGCTACCGGGTCGTCCGAGTGCGGGCCTCGGGCATGCTCGACCCGGACGCCACCGCCGCCCGGGTCCGCCGCGCGCTCGCGCTCTGACGACCCTCGCGAGATGCCACCTGTGCTGGCGACACGCCGGACGGAAGCGTCACAAGTGGCATCTCGCGGCGGGGGAGAGGGAGGGGAGCGCGGACGTCAGTCCGAGATGAGGGCGCGGGCCGTGCCCTCATCGAGGATGAGGTCGGTGATCAGGCCCGCGGCGAGGGCGCCGCGGAGGCCGGGCAGCTTGGAGGCCCCCGAGACCACGCAGATCCGGCGCGACGCGCGGCGCACGGTGGAGAGGTCCGGACCGCTTGCACGTTCGTTCATGGGGATGTCGTCCCAGCTGCCGTCGGACCGGTAGAACACCGTCGCGACGTCGCCGACGACCCCGGAGCCGCTGAGCGAGGTGAAGTCGCTCGGCTCCAGGTAGCCGCCGATGTAGACCTTCGAGGGGACCGCCGCGAACGGCGACCCGAGTCCGAACAGCGCCACGTCCATCCGCTGCTGCAGCTCCAGGACCCGTCGGGTGGAGCGCTCGCGCCACACCGCCTGCTTGGTGGTCGGGTCGTCGAAGAACGCCGGCACCGGGAACTGCTGGACCTTCGCCGCGTAGGCGTCGCCGAAGCGGCGGAGGATCTCGCTCGAGTAGTTGATGCCCGTGGTCTCGGTGTTGCCGGCGCCGTTCAGCTGCACGATCTGCGTGTTGTGCGTCTCCTTGGCGATCAGGTGGCGGCTGATCGCGCTCATCGTGGAGCCCCAGGCGATGCCGACGATCATGTTCGAGTCGATGAACTGCCCGAGGATCCTCGCTGCGGACAGGGCGACCCGCTCGAGCCGGTCGATCTCGCTGGTGTGGTCCGGCACCGGCACGATGTGCGCCGTGATGTCGAAGTGGGACCGCACCTCGGCCGAGAGGGCGCTCGCCCGGTCGAGGGGGGAGCGGATCTGGATGTCGACCAGGCCGGTCGCGCGGGCGTGCGAGAGCAGGCGCGAGACGGAGGAGCGCGACGTGTGCAGCTCGTGCGCGATCGCGTCCATCGTCAGATCCTGCATGTAGTACAGCTGGGCCGCACGAAGCGCGTCCCGCGTCTTGTCGGGATGGGTCGCGTGGGTCGTCTCGTCGAGTTCGACGACCGGTCTCACCGGGGTCATAGCGCTCCCTGCACGGATTTCCACCCGTCTTGACCGGATGTGTTGTCGGGTCAAGGATGACTGTATTCCTCCGCGAAATCAATCGGTCATCTCCCCGGTGCACGCTGGTGCGGAGGCCTCGACGACACCCCTACGACACGAAGGCGAGTACGAAGTGGCACAGTCCGACGGAACTCCCGGAAACTCCGCTCTGCGCGAGAGCGTCGCTGCTCTCCGCGACAACCCCCGCGCCACGGTCCTGGTCATCGGCGGTGGCATCAACGGCATCGGGACCTTCCGCGAGCTCGCGCTCAACGGCGTCGACGTCGCCCTCGTCGAGCGCGGCGACTACGTCTCCGGTGCCTCGAGCGCCTCGAGCCACATGATCCACGGCGGCATCCGCTACCTCGAGAACGGCGAGTTCCGACTCGTCAACGAGGGCGTGCACGAGCGCAACGGCCTGCTGAAGATCGCTCCCCATTACGTGAAGCCGCTGCAGACGACGATCCCGATCTACTCGACGTTCTCGGGCATCCTCGCGGCTCCGCTGCGCTTCCTGACCCACAAGTCGGGCAAGCCGCAGGAGCGCGGCGCGCTGCTGATCAAGGTCGGCCTCACGATGTACGACTTCTTCTCCCGCGACGGCGGCACGGTCCCGCGTCACCAGTTCCACGGACGCAAGCGCTCGCTGAACGAGCTCCCCAAGCTCGACCCGAAGATCAAGTACACCGCCACCTACTTCGACGCCTCCGTGCACGAGCCCGAGCGCCTCGCGCTCGACGTGCTCCACGACGCGCTGATCGGCGGCAGGAAGGCCCGCGCGGCCAACTACGTCGAGGCCGTCGGCGCCGACGAGAAGGGCGTCGTCCTCCGCGACCGCGAGTCCGGCGAGGAGTTCACCTTCGCGGCGGACGTCGTCGTCAACGTCTCCGGACCGTGGACCGACTTCACCAACACGGCCCTCGGCACGTCCACGAAATTCATGGGCGGCACCAAGGGCTCGCACATCGTGCTCGACAACCCCGAGCTGATCGAGGCCTGCGAGGGTCGCGAGATGTTCTTCGAGCACAGCGACGGACGCATCGTCCTCATCTACCCGCTCAAGGGCCGCGTGATGGTCGGCACGACCGACATCGACGCCGACCCCACGAAGCCGGCGGTGTGCACGGAGGAGGAGATCGACTACTTCTTCGAGCTCGTCAACCACGTCTTCCCGGCCATCCGCGTGGACCGTTCGCAGATCGTCTTCAAGTTCTCCGGCATCCGCCCGCTGCCCCGCCACGACGACGAGGCCCCGGGCTTCGTCTCCCGCGACTACCGCATCGAGCCCTCGACGCTCCCCGGCAACGGCTCGCCCGTGCTCAGCCTGGTCGGCGGCAAGTGGACGACGTTCCGCGCCCTGTCGGAGCACCTCTCGAACGAGGTCTTCAAGCGGATCGGCGTGACCCGTCGCGTCTCCACCGTGAAGACCCCCATCGGAGGCGGCAAGGGCTTCCCGCGCACCGACGCGTCCCGCGCGCAGTGGATCAGCCAGCACCGCTCCGGGCTCTCCTCGGCCCGCACGGGCCAGCTGCTCGAGCGCTACGGCACCCGCGCGCAGGAGGTCATCGAGGCCCTGGCCGACGGACACGACGAGGCGCTCGACTTCGACAAGGACTTCACCACCGGTGAGATCCGCTACCTCGCCCAGCGCGAGAGCGTGGTGCACCTCATCGACCTGGTGATGCGCCGCACCAACCACGCCTTCACGGGCGGCCTGAGCCGCGAGCTCCTCGAGGAGCTCGCCGAGCACACGGGCGCCGTGCTGGGCTGGGACGACGCCGCCCGCGCGTCGGAGGTCGACGCGACCATCGCGCACCTCAAGGAGTACAACGGCGTCGACGTCGGGGGCACCTCGGTGCAGACCCCGACGGCCGTGCCCGCCTCCTGATCGGCGATCAGGCGCGGATCGACGGAAGCCCCGGACCGAGGATCACCTCGACCGGGGCTTCCGTCGTGACAACGCACAAACGTGCACGCGCCGTTCCTTGTCGCTAGGACAGGGCGCCGATAACTTCACACCGTCGGGCATCGAAGCCCGCCGCGGATGCCTGTGCGCGTCCGTCTTACGAAAAGGAAAAGGTCAACGTGGACAATCTCGGAGTGGTCTTCCTCGCCGAAGTCGTGGGAACGGCCATGCTCGTGCTCCTCGGCTGCGGTGTCGTCGCCAACGTCGCGCTCGTGAAGAGCAAGGGTCTCAACGGCGGAACCCTCATGGTCAACATCGGCTGGGGCTTCGCGGTCTTCGCCGGTGTGATCGTCTCGTACAACTCGGGGGCGCACCTCAACCCCGCGGTCACCCTGGGCCTCGTCGCGAGTGGAGCGACCGAGTTCGGTTCCGGCGTGCCCGTCAACATCGTCTCGATCCTCGTCTACATCCTCGCCCAGATGATCGGTGCGATCCTCGGTGCCGTCTTCTGCTGGCTCGCCTACAAGCAGCACTTCGACGAGGAGCCCGACGCGGCCAACAAGCTCGGCGTCTTCTCGACCGGCCCGGCGATCCGCTCGTACGGCTGGAACTTCGTCACCGAGGTCATCGGCACTTTCGTCCTCGTCTTCGTCGTCATCGGCTTCGGCGGCGGACGTCAGGGCGACGGCGGTCTGGCCGCGCTCGGCGCGCTGCCCGTCGCCATCCTGGTGATCGCGATCGGCGCCTCCCTCGGCGGCCCGACCGGCTACGCCATCAACCCCGCCCGCGACCTCGGCCCCCGCATCGCGCACGCGCTGCTGCCGATCAAGGGCAAGGGCTCGAGCGACTGGAGCTACGCCTGGGTGCCCGTCGCCGGCCCGATCGTCGGTGGAGTGCTCGCGGGCCTCGCCTCGCTCGTGCTGCTCCCGGTCCTCTAGACCGCCGCGCTTCCTTTCACCCCCGTTACGAAGGAGTAATCATTCATGGCTGACTACGTCATCGCTATCGACCAGGGGACCACGTCGTCCCGCGCGATCATCTTCGACAAGAAGGGATCGATCGTCTCCACCGGCCAGAAGGAGCACGAGCAGATCTTCCCGCGCGCCGGCTGGGTCGAGCACGACCCGATCGAGATCTGGAACAACGTCCGCGAGGTGATCGGCCAGGCTCTCTCCCGCGCCGACCTGACCCGCCACGACATCGCCTCCGTCGGCATCACCAACCAGCGCGAGACCGCTGTCGTCTGGGACAGGACGACCGGCAAGCCCGTCTACAACGCGATCGTCTGGCAGGACACCCGCACCCAGTCGATCGTCGACCGCCTCGCGGGTGACGAGGGCGCTGACCGCTTCAAGTCGATCGTGGGCCTCCCGCTCGCGACCTACTTCTCCGGCACCAAGATCGTCTGGATCCTCGAGAACGTCGAGGGTGCTCGCGAGAAGGCCGAGGCGGGCGACCTGATCTTCGGCACGACGGACACCTGGGTCCTCTGGAACCTGACCGGCGGCATCGACGGCGGCGTCCACAAGACCGACGTCACCAACGCCTCCCGCACCCTGTTCCTCGACCTCGAGACCCTCGAGTGGCGCGACGACATCCTCGAGGCCTTCGGGGTCCCGAAGTCGATGCTCCCCGAGGTCTGCTCCTCCTCCGAGGTCTACGGCCACGTCGAGTCGTCGTCGCTGCTGCGCGAGGTCCCGATCGCCGGCATCCTCGGCGACCAGCAGGCCGCGACCTTCGGCCAGGCGGCGTTCGACCCGGGCGAGGCGAAGAACACCTACGGCACCGGCAACTTCCTGATCTTCAACACGGGCACCGAGATCGTCCACTCGAAGAACGGTCTGCTCACCACCATCGGCTACAAGCTCGGCGACGGCGAGGTGCACTACGCGCTCGAGGGCTCGATCGCGGTCTCCGGCTCGCTGATCCAGTGGCTGCGCGACAACCTGGGCCTCATCGGCTCGGCCCCCGAGGTCGAGGCGCTGGCCGCCACGGTCGAGGACAACGGAGGCGCGTACTTCGTCCCCGCCTTCTCGGGTCTGTTCGCCCCCTACTGGCGCTCCGACGCCCGCGGAGCCCTCGTCGGCCTCACCCGCTACGTCAACAAGGGCCACATCGCCCGCGCCGCGCTCGAGGCGACCGCCTTCCAGACCCGCGAGGTCCTGGACGCGGTCAACGCCGACTCCGGCGTCCCCCTGCAGGAGCTCAAGGTCGACGGCGGAATGATCGCCAACAACCTGCTCATGCAGTTCCAGGCCGACATCCTCGGCGTCCCGGTCGTCCGACCGGTCGTCGCGGAGACCACCGCGCTCGGAGCGGCCTACGCGGCCGGTCTCGCGGTCGGCTTCTGGGAGAACCTCGACGACCTGCGCCAGAACTGGCAGGAGGACTCGCGCTGGACCCCGCAGATGGACCAGGACGAGGCCGCCCGCCAGTACCGCCTCTGGAAGAAGGCCGTCACCAAGACCTTCGACTGGATCGACGAGGACGTGCAGTAGTTCGTTCCGCGGCAGTCCCTGCCTGCCGCGGCGCGGTCGGCTCATCGAGGTGGTCGCGTCTCGGGGAGCGGGTTCCGTCCGGTTAGGGGACAACGCTGACACGCGTTCTCCCCGTTCGCCTCGTGCGGCGAGCGGATGACGTGAGTCCGTTCACGGTGAAGCGCCCTGTCCGACCCTCGGGTCGGGTGGGGCGCTTCGTCGTTCCGACGACGGCGCAACGGGTATCGCAACGGGGTGGTTCGGGGACACCCATGCTGGTCGAGTGGTCGCCGCAGACGGCTCATCGAGACCCGGCAATTCGGACCTGCATGCTGGTCGCGTAGTCGCTGCAGGCGGCTTATCGAGACCCGGACCGGGCGGGGCCTCAGTCCGCCGACAGCCCGAGCTGCGCGTCCAGCTCGTCCAGGGAAGCGATCCGGCGCACGCCCAGCTCGACCGCCTCGGGCGGCAGCTCGCGGCCGTGCTCGGGACCGCCGACGCGGTCGAGCCAGACGCCGCGCAGGCCTGCAGCGGCCGCTCCGACGGCGTCGGTGCCGAGCCGGTCGCCGACGTAGAGGGCCTCCTCCGGAGAGACCCCGAACCGCTCGCAGGCGATCGCGAAGATCCGCGCGTCCGGCTTGGCGACGCGGACGTCGCCGGAGGCGATCACGTGCTCGAAGAGACCGGAGAGGCCCGTGCCCTCGATCTTCCCCCGCTGGAAGTCGAGCACGCCGTTGGTGATGACGCCGAGGCGGACTCCGGCGGCGTCGAGCCGGTCGAGGACGGGCAGCGCGTCGTCGTGGAGGGTCCAGGCGGCGACGTAGTGCTCGAGGTATCCGCGGAACCAGGAGCTCGCCTCCTCGGGAGTCAGCCCGACTCCGGCCTCCGCGGCGAAGTCCGTGGCGCGCGCCCGGCGCTGGCCCTCGTAGTCGAGCTCGCCCGCGAGGTAGCGGTGGTAGTGCTCCTCCTCGAGCAGGTGCCAGCGGCGCTGCACCTCGGCCGGCTCGCCGGCGTAGGCGGCGCCGAGCGAGGCGGCGTACGCGACGATCCCCTCCCGCACAGCGCGGGCATGGGCGAAGAGGGTGTCGTCGAGGTCGAAGAGCGCGAGCCGCAGCACGGCCGCCTCAGCGGACGCGGCGGAGGAGGCCGACGGAGTCGTAGACGGCGGCGAGCGTGCGCTCCGCGGTCTCGGACGCGCGGTCGGCGGCGAGGGAGAGGACCCGGTCGAGCTCGGCCGGGTCGGCGAGCAGCTCCGCGGTCCGCGAGCGGATCGGGTCGAAGGTGGCGGCGACCACCTCGACGAGGCCCTTCTTGAGGTCCCCGTAGCCGCGGCCCGCGTACTCCTGCTCCAGCGACTCGACGGAGCGGTCGGCGAGGACCGAGTAGATCGTCAGCAGGTTCGAGACGCCGGGCTTCGCCGCCCGGTCGAAGCGCACCTCCGACTCGGTGTCCGTCACGGCGCGCATGATCTTCTTCGCGGTCGCCTTCGGCTCGTCGAGCACGCTGAGCAGGCCCGCGTCCGACTCCGCCGACTTCGACATCTTGGCGCCCGGGTTCTGCAGGTCGAAGATCTTCGCGGTCTCGCGCACGATGTGGGGCTCCGGCACGGCGAAGGTCTCGCCGAAGCGCGAGTTGAAGCGCGCGGCGAGATCGCGGGTGAGCTCCAGGTGCTGGCGCTGGTCCTCGCCGACCGGCACCGCGTCCGTCTGGTACAGCAGGATGTCGGCCGCCATCAGGATCGGGTAGGTGAACAGGCCCACCGAGGCGGCCTCAGCGCCCTGCTTCGCCGACTTGTCCTTGAACTGCGTCATCCGGCTGGCCTCGCCGAAGCCGGTCAGGGTGTTGAGGACCCAGGCGAGCTCGGCGTGAGCGGGCACGTGGGACTGGATGAAGAGGGTCGAGCGCGCGGGGTCGATGCCCGCGGCGATGTACTGCGCGGCGGTCGCGCGGGTGCGCTCGCGGAGCTGCTGCGGGTCCTGCGGGACCGTGATCGCGTGCAGGTCGACGACGCAGAAGTAGGCGTCGAAGTCCTCCTGCATCGCGACCCACTGGGTCAGCGCGCCGATGTAGTTGCCGAGGTGCAGCGACCCGGAGGAGGGCTGCATGCCGGAGAAGATGACGGGCTTGGCGCCCGGGGTGCTGGGAGTCATGGGTGGCCTCGAGGGGTCGGTTCGCGGGGGAGAGGGTCAGAGCTCGTAGTCGACGACCACGGGGGAGTGGTCGGACCAGCGGGTGTCGTAGGAGGCGGCGCGGTCGACCTCGTAGCTGCGGGCGAGGTCGGCGAGCGCGGGCGTGGCGAGCTGGTAGTCGAGGCGCCAGCCGGTGTCGGTGTCGAAGGCCTGGCCGCGCTGCGACCACCACGTGTACGGCCCGGGCACCTCGCCCGCGAACCGGCGGCCGAGGTCGACCCAGCCCAGTCCGGCACCGGCGTTGTAGTCCGGGTCGCCCTCGGCGCCGACGAAGCGGTCGACGTAGGCGCGCTCCTCCGGGAGGAAGCCGGCCTTCTTGACGTTGCCCTTCCAGTTCTTGATGTCGAGCGTGCGGTGGCCGACGTTGAGGTCGCCCATCACCACGGCGAGCTCGCTGTGCGCCCGGATCTCGGGCAGGCGCGACTCCATCGCGTCGAGGAAGCGGTACTTCTCGACCTGCTTGGGGGTGCCGACCTCGCCGGAGTGGACGTAGGTGGAGACGACGGTGAGCGAGCGGCCGCCGACCTCGTAGTCGGCCTCGAGCCAGCGTCCGGCCGAGTCGAAGTCGTCGGCGCCGAAGGTCACGCGGTGGATCGTGGCGCGCCTGCGCGAGGCGAGAGCGACTCCGGCGCGCCCCTTGGCGGTCGCCTCGTCGTGCAGCACGTCCCACTCGTCCCCGAGGAGCCCCGTGAGGTCGTCCGTGGAGGCGCGGACCTCCTGCAGGGCCAGGACGTCGACGTCGCGCGCGGCGAGCCAGTCGCCCATCCCCTTGCGGTAGGCGGCGCGGACGCCGTTCACGTTGACGGAGGCGATGCGGAGGGTGCTGCGAGTCACCGGAGCAGTCTATTCGGAGCCGCGGAGCGGGCCGCCCGGCCGCGCTCGCACCCCGGAACGCGGAAGCCGGCGGCCGCCTCGCGCCACTCCCTCGGAGAGGGGGAGGAGCGCGGAGGCGACCGCCGGCGGGACCGCTCAGGACGGTCGGTCGGAGGGGATCAGGCGGGGACGGCCTGCGCGGTGGCGGGCTCGGGCACCTCGGCGACCACCGGGGCGCGCTTGATGCTCTTCGCGATGATCACGCAGACGGCCGTGACGACCATGCCCACCAGGATGGCGACCAGGTAGAGGATCGGCTGCCCGACGAGACCGGTGACCCAGACGCCGCCGTGCGGGGCGCGGAGGGTGGAGCCGAAGAGCGCGACGAGCGCACCCGTGACGGCCGAGCCGACCATGGCGGACGGGATCACGCGCAGCGGGTCGACCGCGGCGAACGGGATGGCCCCCTCCGAGATGAAGGACGCGCCCAGCAGGTAGGCGGCCTTGCCGTTCTGGCGCTCGGCGTCGGTGAACAGGCGCTTGCGGAGCGTCGTGGCGAGGGCCAGACCCAGCGGCGGGGTCATGCCGGCGGCCATGACGATCGCCATCACCTTGAACTGCACGGAGTTCGGGTCGCCGTCAGCGGGGACGGAGGCGAGGCCGGTGGTCGCGAAGGCGTAGGCCACTTTGTTGACCGGACCGCCCATGTCGAACGCCATCATGAGGCCGAGGATGATCCCCAGGATGATCAGGTTGCCGCCCGAGAGGCCCGAGAGCCAGGACGACAGGCCCTCGCTCAGTGCGCGGAGCGGCGCTCCGAGCACCACGAACATCAGGAAGCCGGTGATGAAGGTGGCGATCAGGGGGATGATCACGACGGGCATCAGCGACTTGAACGCCGCGGGAAGCTTGATCCGCGAGATGTAGAGGGCCGCGTAGCCGGCGATGAAGCCGGAGGCGAGGCCGCCCAGGAAGCCCGCGCCGACGGTGACCGCGACCGCGCCGCCGAGGAAGCCCGGCGCGATGCCGGGACGGTCGGCGATGCCGAAGGCGATGAAGCCCGAGAGCACCGGCACCAGGAACGCGAAGGTCGCGCTTCCGATGAGGAACATCACTCCGGCCCAGTCGGTGATGTTCGCGACGTTGAAGCCGTCGTCGATGATCTGCTGGGCCGTGAAGTCGACGATCCGGTAGCCGCCGAACAGGAACGACAGCGCGATCAGCAGACCGCCCGCCGCGACGAACGGGATCATGTAGGAGACGCCGGTCATCAGGTTCTGGCGGATGCGCGTGCCGACGCCGACCTTCTTCGGCGCGGCAGGGGCCGCGGCCGGAGTCGAGCGGGCGGGGGCGGACGCGGCGGAGCCGGAGCCGCGGAGGGCCAGAGCGCGGTCGAGGACCTCGTCCGGCTTGGACAGGGCCTCGGCGACGCCCACCTGGAGGATCGGCTTGCCGGCGAAGCGGTCCTTGCCGCGGACCTCGAGGTCGGCGGCGAGGATGACGACGTCCGCGGCGGCGATGTCGGCCGCGGTCATCTCGTCCGAGCCGGCCGCGCCCTGGGTCTCGACGTGGATCGGGTAGCCGCGCTTCTTCGCGGCCTGCTCGAGCGCCTCCGCCGCCATGTACGTGTGGGCGATGCCCGCGATGCAGCTGGTCACGGCGACGAAGCGCGGGCCGGAGGCGTGGCTCGCGGCGGGCGCGTCCTGCACCTTCGCCACGGCGCGGTCGATGACGTCGGCCGCCTTCGCGAGCGCCTCCGACGTGCCCACCTCGAGGGTGGGCTTCCCGGCGAAGCGCTCCTTGCCGCGGACCTCGAGGTCGGCGGCGAGGATCACGACGTCGGCGTCGGCGATGGTCCGGTCCGACATGGGATCGGAGCCCGCGGCGCCCTGGGTCTCGACCTGGATCTCGTACCCCTTCTTCTTCGCGGCCTGCTCGAGGGCCTCGGCCGCCATGTAGGTGTGCGCGATGCCGGCGATGCAGCTGGTGACGGCGACGATCCTCATGAGACGACGACCTCTCGGGCGATGATGTCCGCGACCTCCTGGCCGCTGGCGGCGGCGCGGAGGGAACCGGTGAAGGACTCGTGGATCAGCTTGCGGGCGAGCTGGGCGAGGATCTTGAGGTGCGCCTGGTCGGCGCCGTCCGGAGCCGCGATCAGGAAGATCAGGTCGGCCGGGCCGTCGGGGGCGCCGAAGTCGACGCCCTGCTTCGCGATGCCGACCGCCACGCTGGGCGAGACGACGTGGGAGGAGCGGGCGTGGGGGATCCCGATGCCGCCGGGCATGCCGGTCGCCATCTGCGACTCGCGGTCGCGGACGTCGGCGAGGAAGCCGTCGAGGTCGGTGACGCGGCCGGCGTCGGCGAGCGTCTTCGCGAGCTGCGCGGTGGCCTCGTCCTTCGTGGCGGCGGTGAGGTCGACGATGACCGTCGACGCCTCGGTGAGAGCAGTCATGCGCTCAGTTCTCCAATCGGGAGGGTGGGGTCGGGGTTCTCGACGACGGAGACGTCGTCGAGGCGGAGGGAGTCGGGACCCGGGGCTTCGCTGCCCGGGAGCTGGACGGCGGCGGTACCCCACGCGACTGCTGTCGCGAGGCGCTCCGCCTCCGTGGCGTCGACGGCCGAGAGGTAGCCGGCGAGCGTGCTGTCGCCGGCGCCGACGGTGCTGAGGGGCACGACGGCGGGGGCGCCCGCCCACCACGACGCGTGCGCCGTGACGAGGAGGGCGCCGTGCTCTCCGAGGCTGACGAGCGCTCGCGCGTCGGGCAGCTGCAGGAGTTCACGGGCTCCGGCGACGACGTCTCCGACCGTCGTCAGGGAGCGGCCGAGGAGCTCCTCGAGCTCCTCGAGGTTGGGCTTCACCAGGGTGGCGGTGCCGGCCGCGATGATCGCGGTCAGGGGGGCTCCCGAGGTGTCGACGGCGAGGGGGACGCCGAAGTGCAGCGCGAGGCGGCCGAGGGCGGGGTAGAAGTCCGCTCCCAGTCCCGGGGGGACGCTGCCGCAGGCGACGAGCCAGCGGGGCGAGGCCGAGACGTGCTCGCCGATCAGCTCGGAGAGGGCGTGGGCCTCCTCCTCCGTGACGGCGGGGCCGGGCTCGTTGATCTTGGTGGTGCGGCCCGTCCGGTCGTCGACCACGGTGATGTTGGTGCGGATCGGGTGGGCGATCGCCGCACTGGCTGAGCGGACTCCGGCGGCCCGGAGCATCGTGGACAGGTCGAGGCCGGTGGAGGCGTCGGCCGGGTAGACCGCGGTCGCCTCGACGCCGTTGCGCGCGAGGGCACGGGCGACGTTGACGCCCTTGCCGGCCGGGTCGCGCCGCACGTCGTGCGCGCGGTTGACCTCGCCGACGGCGAAGCCGCTCGTGGAGAGGGTGACGTCGATGCTCGGGTTGGCGGTGACGGTGACGATCATGCGCGGACGACCTCCGGGCCGGCCGACTCGATGTCGTCGGCGAGCTCGTCGTCGACATCGGCGTCGGTGATGACGGTGTCGACCGCGGACAGCGGAGCGACGTGCCCGAAGTCCTGCCGGCCGAACTTCGAGTGGTCGGCGAGGACCACGACCCGGCGCGCGGAGGCGATGATCGCGGACTTGACGACGGCCTCGTCGAGATCGGGGGTGGTGAGCCCGCGCTCGAGGCTGAGGCCGTTCGTGCCGATGAAGGCGACGTCCACCGAGACCGTGGAGAGGGCCTGGGCGGCCCACGGTCCGACGGCGGCCTGCGTGACTCCGCGCAGGTGCCCGCCGATGAGGTGGAGGTCGATGTTGGGCCGGCCGACGAGCGCCATCGCGACGGGGAGGGAGTGGGTGACGACCGTCAGCCGGCGGTCCAGGGGGAGCAGCTCCGCCAGCCGCACCGTGGTGGTGCCGGCGTCGATGGCGATCGAGCCGCCGTCGGGCACCTCGGCGAGGGCCGCGGTGGCGATGCGGTCCTTCTCGCCGGCGAGGTGTCCCTCGCGGGCGGCGACCTCGGGCTCGATGCCCAGCCGCTCGACGGGGATGGCTCCGCCGTGCGCACGGCGCAGCAGGCCCCGCTTCTCGAGGCTGGTGAGATCGCGGCGGATCGTCTCCGGCGTCACGGCGAGGGAGAGGGCGAGGTCGCGGACCTCGACACGCCCGTCGGTGCGGGCGCGGTCCAGGATCGCCTGGTGCCGCTCCGGTGCGTACATGTGGACTCCGTCGTCTCGCCGTGGGTGGTGCGCCGGATCCGCGGTGTCGTTGCCGACCTCGGATCTGCGTTTACCTCTTTTTAGACCCGTTCAGGAGGGAAGTCAACAGAAACGGACAGAATCGGCAGGCGGAATCGGGCGCGGCGACGCCGGGAAGACCGGGAAGCGGACCGCCGGGTCAGGCGGCGAGCTGCTCGAGCTCCTCCTCGAGCTGCGCGAGCTGGCGCTCCAGGCGCCGTCGTTTGAGGAGGGACGCCTCCGGCAGCGCGGCGCGAAGCCGCTCGCGCTCGGCCTCGGCGAGGGTGCGGCGGGCGGTGCGCAGCTGCTCCTCCCGCTCCTTCTCGCGCTCCTCCGGCGTGAGCTTGCGCGCCGAGATCCCGGCGTCGCTCATCCCGACGGAGATCCACGACGCGGCGATCAGGATCACCTGGCAGACGAGATTGAACCAGATCAGCAGACCGATGAGGACCGCGAACGAGGCGAGCAGCGGATTGCGGGAGGCGCCGCCCAGCAGCTGCGTCCCGAGGACCTTGAGCGCGCCGAGAGCGATCCCGCCGAGCAGCGACCCCGCCCAGAGGTTCTTCCAGGGGATCGAGATGCCCGAGAGGATGCGGAAGGAGCCGGCGAGCGTGCCCGTGTCCAGGGCCAGCATGATCAGCAGGCCGACCGCGCTGCCGGCGAGTCGGGCCGGCATCGACTCGCTGCCGATCCCGAGGAAGCCGAACGCCACGTCCACCAGCGAGGTCGAGAACACGGAGAGACCGGCCGAGACCAGCAGCACCGCCCCGAAGACCAGGGCGAGCCCCGCGTCCTTGAGCTTGAGCAGGACGAAGAGGGTCGTGGGTCCGGGGAGTGAGAAGAGCAGCCGGACCGCCTGGCGCAGGCTCCCCAGGAAGTTCAGCGCCGTCCAGAGCAGGCCGGCGGCCGCGATCGCACCCGTCCAGCCGAGGATCGACGAGTCGAGCAGGTCGTCGACCGACACGAGGGCGTTCTTCCCGCCGATCAGACCGGGGACGGAGCGGGTCACCAGGTCGAGGAGGGAGTCGCGCAGCACCGAGTCGTCGCGCACCCAGAAGCCGAAGACGGCGAAGAAGACGAAGAGCGCCGCGAAGACCGCGAACAGGGCCTGGAAGGCGAGTCCGGAGGCGAAGAGGGGCCCGCCGGTCTCGGAGTAGTGGAGCATCACCCGCACCGGCCGCGTCCGCATGACCCGCTCGAACAGGCCCGGGATCCCGCGGGGAGTGTCGGCCGCCTCGGTCATTCCTCCAGCGTACTGAGGCCTCGCGGCGCTCCCGTGCACGCGCCCGCCTGCACGCAGGAACGCGTCCGGCCCGCCGGATCCGAGGATCCCGGCGGGCCGGACGCGTTCGCGAGGGGGAGGATCAGGCGCGGCCGCGGATGACGGCCTGCTTCACCTCGGCGATCGCCTGCGTGATCTGGATGCCGCGCGGGCACGCCTCCGTGCAGTTGAAGGTCGTGCGGCAGCGCCACACGCCCTCCTTGTCGTTGAGGATGTCCAGGCGCGCTCCACCGGCGTCGTCGCGCGAGTCGAAGATGAAGCGGTGGGCGTTCACGATCGCCGCGGGGCCGAAGTACTGCCCGTCGGTCCAGAACACGGGGCAGGACGAGGTGCACGCGGCGCAGAGGATGCACTTCGTGGTGTCGTCGAAGCGGGCGCGGTCGGCGACCGACTGCACGCGCTCCTTGCCCTTGGGCGCCGGGGTGTTGGCGACCAGGAACGGCTGCACCTCGCGGTAGGAGGCGAAGAACGGCTCCATGTCGACGACGAGGTCCTTCTCGAGCGGCAGGCCCTTGATCGCCTCGATGTAGATCGGCTGCGAGATGTCGAGATCCTTGATCAGCGTCTTGCAGGCCAGGCGGTTGCGGCCGTTGATCCGCATCGCGTCGGATCCGCAGATGCCGTGCGCGCACGAGCGGCGGAAGGTCAGCGATCCGTCCTGGTCCCACTTGATGCGGTGCAGGGCGTCGAGGACGCGATCGGTCGAGTACATCTCGACGTCGAAGTCCTGCCAGCGCGGCTCGGCGTCCACCTCGGGGTCGAAGCGGCGGATGATGAACGTGACGGTGAACGCCTCCGGGGCCGCGGGGGCGGCGGGCGGCTGCTCGAGGGTAGCGGTCGACATGGCTAGTACTTCCTCTCCATCGGCTGGTACCGGGTGATCACGACGGGCTTCCAGTCGAGCCGGATGTGGTCACCGGCGTCGGAGGAGTGGGCGTCACCGGAGAGGTACGCCATCGTGTGCTGCATGTAGTTCTCGTCGTCGCGCTTCGGGAAGTCGTCGCGCATGTGGCCGCCGCGGCTCTCCTTGCGGTTGCGCGCCGAGTAGACGACGACCTCGGCGAGGTCGAGCAGGAAGCCCAGCTCGACGGCCTCGAGGAGGTCGGTGTTGAAGCGCTTTCCCTTGTCCTGCACCGAGATGTTGCGGAACCGGTCGCGCAGGCGCTGGATGGTCCCGGTGACGGCCTCGAGGGACTCGTCGGTGCGGAACACCTGGGCGTTCTTGTCCATCTCGTCCTGCAGCTCCTTGCGGATCGAGGCGATCCGCTCGGTGCCGGTCGCGGAGCGGAGCGAGGCGAGCATGTCGCGGATCGCGCCGGCCGGGTCGGCGGGCAGGGGGGTGAAGTCGACCGTCTTGGCGTAGTCGGCGGCGTTGTTGCCGCTGCGCTTGCCGAAGACGTTGATGTCGAGGAGGGAGTTGGTGCCGAGGCGGTTGGAGCCGTGCACCGAGACGCACGCGCACTCGCCGGCGGCGTAGAGGCCGGGGACGACGGTCGTGTTGTCCGAGAGCACCTCGGCCTTGACGTTGGTCGGGATGCCGCCCATCGCGTAATGCGCGGTCGGCATGACGGGGACCGGCTCGACGACGGGGTCGACGCCCAGGTAGGTGCGGGCGAACTCGGTGATGTCGGGGAGCTTGGTCTCGAGGACCTCGGCGCCCAGGTGGGTGCAGTCCAGCAGCACGTAGTCCTTGTGCGGTCCGGCGCCGCGGCCCTCCGCCACCTCCTGGACCATGCAGCGGGCGACGATGTCGCGCGGCGCGAGGTCCTTGATGGTGGGGGCGTAGCGCTCCATGAAGCGCTCGCCCGAGGAGTTGCGGAGGATCGCACCCTCTCCTCGCGCTCCCTCGGTGAGGAGGATGCCGAGGCCGGCGAGGCCGGTCGGGTGGAACTGGAAGAACTCCATGTCCTCCAGGGGGAGGCCCTTGCGCCAGATGATGCCGACGCCGTCGCCGGTGAGGGTGTGCGCGTTGGAGGTGGTCTTGTAGATCTTGCCGAAGCCGCCGGTCGCGAAGATGATCGCCTTCGCCTGGAAGACGTGCAGCTCGCCCGTGGCCAGCTCGTAGGCGACGACGCCGGAGGGCTTGGCCACTCCGTCGACCTCGGTCATCACCAGGTCGAGGACGTAGAACTCGTTGTAGAAGTTGATGCCGAGCCGGACGCAGTTCTGGAACAGCGTCTGCAGGATCATGTGGCCGGTGCGGTCGGCCGCGTAGCAGGCGCGGCGGACGGGCGCCTTGCCGTGGTCGCGGGTGTGGCCGCCGAAGCGGCGCTGGTCGATCTTGCCCTCCTCGGTGCGGTTGAAGGGCAGGCCCATGTTCTCGAGGTCGATGACCGCGTCGATGGCCTCCTTCGCGAGGATCTCGGCCGCGTCCTGGTCGACGAGGTAGTCGCCGCCCTTCACGGTGTCGAAGGTGTGCCACTCCCAGCTGTCCTCCTCGACGTTCGCGAGGGCGGCGGCCATGCCGCCCTGCGCCGCTCCGGTGTGGGAGCGGGTCGGGTACAGCTTCGAGATCACGGCCGTCCTCGCCTTGGGGCCGGCCTCGATGGCCGCGCGCATACCGGCACCGCCGGCGCCGACGATGACGACGTCGAACTGGTGGTAGTGGACGCCGTCGGGTCCGACCGTCTGCGCGAAGGCGCTCTGGTCGGCGCCGGTGTGGGAGTGGCCTGGTGTGCTCACGGGGTGGGTGCTCCGTCGTACGGGGATGGGAGGGGGAGGTGCCGGGACGCGGTGCCGCGGACCGGGAGGGGCGCGGGCCCCTCTCCGATCCGCGGCACCGTGGTCACGCTGCGCAGAAGGAGGGCAGCAGGTCTGCGGCGGTGCCGGCGGGGCACGGGTCGAACGCGAAGACGACCCAGGTGCCGAGCGCGATCAGCGCGACGACGGCGACGAGGATGCCGCCCTTGAAGGCCTTGGCCAGCAGGGGCGAGGTCGCGTAGTCGTTGACCAGCGTGCGCATGCCGTTGCCGCCGTGGATCAGCGCGAGCCACAGCATGAGGACGTCCCACCACTGCCAGAACGGGTTCGCCAGCTTGCCGCCGACGAAGCCGAAGTCGATGGCCTTGATGCCGTCGCCCAGCAGCAGGTTGTAGATGAGGTGCCCGAAGATCAGGACGATCAGCACGACGCCGGAGGCGCGCATGTAGATCCAGCCCCACTTCTCCCAGTTGGTGCCGGAGGAGCGGGTCGGGGTGTGCGGGGTCCGCGGTGCGGCGACGGTGCTCAATGCGCACCCCCCTCGCTGAAGACGTTGATCAGGTGGCGCGGCGCGAAGCCGAGCATCAGCACGACCCAGAGGCCCATGACGACCCAGAAGAGGACGCGCTGGTTGCGGGTCGCCCAGCTCCAGAAGTCGACCAGGATGATCCGCAGGCCGTTCAGCGCGTGGAACGCGATGGCGCCCACGAGCCCGGTCTCGCCGAGTCCCATGATCGGGTTCTTGTACGTCCCGATGACCGCGTTGTACGCCTCGGGGCTCACGGCGATGAGAGCGGAGTCGAGGACGTGGACGAGGAGGAAGAAGAAGATGGCGACACCGGTGATCCGGTGGAGCACCCACGACCACATGCCTTCGCGACCGCGGTAGAGGGTGCCGGCCGGACGCCGGATCTTCCCCTGCTTCCGGGGTGCGAGGGTTTGAGCAGCTTGAACTGACACGAACAACCCTCCCTGGTTGTGCTCCGACGGCCTGACCTGTTCCCACGTCGCATGGACGGGGACGGGGCGGGGAGCGACGAGAAACTCGCCCTCCGATTCTAAGCGCGCTCGCAGGCGGGCGCGGCTTAGGCGAGCCTTAGCTGCGGGGCAGGGCGAGGGCGGGCGCCCCCGCGGTCGCGTAGTGCGCGAGGAGCTCGTCGGTGAGCGCGCTCCAGGTGCGGTGGAGCACGCGGCGGCGGCCCGCCTCGGCGAGCCGGGCGCGCAGTGCGGGATCTCGGACCAGGCGCTCCACCTGCCGGCGCAGGTCCGAGTCGCTCTCGGGCGCGTAGAGCAGGCCGTCCACGCCGTGCTCGATGAGGTCGGTGGGGCCGCCCGCGTGCGGCGCGACCACGGCGGTGCCGGACGCCTGCGCCTCCTGGACCGTCTGGCCGAACGTCTCCTCCGTGCCGGTGTGCACGAAGACGTCGAGCGCGGCGAAGACCGCCGGCAGCCGGTCGCCGTCGAGCCGGCCGAGCATCCGCGCCGCCGGGCCGAGGGCGGCGGCGACCCGGGCGGAGGAGGGGCCGTAGCCGCCCACGACCAGCTCCGCGTGCGGGAGGGAGGCGAGTGCCGCCATCCGCTCCACCCTCTTCTCGGGGGAGAGGCGCCCGATGTAGCCGACGAGCGCGTCGTCGGCGCCGAGTCCGGCTCGGACGGCCTGCGCATAGGGGGAGGAGCGGCGGCGCGGGTGGAAGCGCTCGCTCTGCACGCCGCGGCCCCACAGCGCGGTGCGCTCGATGCCGGCGGCGGCGAGGTCGTCGAGGGCGCTGGTGGAGGGGGCGAGGGTCAGGTCCGCCCCGGCGTGGATCTGGCGGATCACCCGCCAGGCGAGGGCGCGGGCGCCGCGGATGCCGTAGCGGGCCGCGAATCGCGCGACGTCCGTCTGGTAGATCGCGACACTCGGCACGCCGAGCCGACCGGCCGAGGCGATGGCGCGGGCGCCGAGGAGGAAGGGCGAGGCGATGTGCACCACGTCGGGCTCGAAGTCGGCCAGCTCCCGGGTGAGGGCCAGCGTGGGGATCCCGACCGGGAAGTCGCGGTAGGCGATCGCCGGGTGCTCCACGACGCGGTGGCCCGCGTAGTGGCCCGGCGCCCCCGCGGCCGGACAGACGACGAGCGCCTCGATCCCGCGCTCCGCGAACTCGTCGAGCACCCGCAGGACGCTCGTGGTCACGCCGTTCAAGGACGGCAGGAAGCTCTCGGTGACGACCGCGACTCTCACGCCCCGGACGCTACGGCGGCGGGATGAACGGCGGCGCGCGCCCGGGTGAACGGACGGTCGCGCTCGGGCTCCCTTGTATCCTGCGGACATGACATCACCTGAGACCGATGGCCGCGCCCCGCTCGACCGCTTCTACAGCGTGATCCCCGCCGGCGGGATCGGCTCGAGGCTGTGGCCGCTCTCCCGGGCCGACGCCCCGAAGTTCCTGCACGATCTGACGGGGTCGGGACAGACCCTCCTCCGCGACACCTGGGACCGCCTCGCGCCCATCTCGGGCGCCGACCGGATCATGGTCGTGACCGGGCGCGCGCACCGCGCCGCCGTCGAGGAGCAGCTCGAGAGCCTCGAGGACCTCAACGTCGTCCTCGAGAGCGAGCCGCGCGACTCGTCCGCCGCGATCGGCCTGGCCGCCGCCATCCTCGAGCGCCGCCAGCCCGGCGTGATCATCGGCTCGTTCGCCGCCGACCACGTCATCAGCGGTCAGCAGCTGTTCCACGACGCGGTCGCCGAGGCCGTCGTCGCGGCGGACGCGGGCTACATCGCGACCATCGGCATCACGCCGACCGAGCCTGCCGTGGGCTTCGGCTACATCCGCACGGGGAAGCACCTCGGGATCGACGGGGCGACGCACACGCTCGCCGTCGACTCCTTCGTCGAGAAGCCCGACGCCGACACCGCGCGCGCCTACCTCTCCAGCGGTCAGTACCTCTGGAACGCGGGCATGTTCATCGCCCGCGCCGACCGCCTCCTCGAGGAGCTCGGCCGCGCGAAGCCGAAGCTGCTCGCCGGACTGCTCGAGCTCGCCGCCGCGTGGGACACCCCGGAGCGCGGCGCGGTCGTCGACCGCATCTGGCCGGGCCTGGAGAAGATCGCGATCGACTACTCCGTCGCCGAGCCGGCCGCGGCCGCGGGCAAGCTGGCCGTCGTGCCGGGCCACTTCTCCTGGGACGACGTGGGCGACTTCGCGTCCATCGCGAAGCTGCACTCGAGCGGGCTCCGCTCGGACCTCGCCATCCTCGGCGAGGACGCGCGTGTGCTCGCCGACTCCGCGACGGGCATCGTCGTCAGCGGCGGCAACCGCACCATCGCCCTCATCGGAGTGAAGGACATCGTCGTCGTGGACACCCCCGATGCGCTCCTGGTGACCACGACCGAGAACGCCCAGAAGGTCAAGGGCGTCGTCGACGCCCTGCGCCTCTCCGGCCGCACCGACGTCCTCTAGCCCTCCGTCACACCCGGCGAAGCGCGGCCCTCCCCTCGGAGGCGCCGCGCTTCGCCGTTCCGCCCCTCGCCTCTTGCGCGTGCGGCGGTCCTGATACGCCGTTCGCGCGGCCACTCGACCACCCTCGATGAGGGCCTCGGCCGTCCCGTTCGGTGCTGGCGGGCGGGTCTCCGCTCGCGCGGCAACTCGACCACCGTGGAAGCACCCGTCCGTGCCCGACCGCGCGCAGCGCGGAGCTCCCACGAGCACTCTCGACGTCCGGCAGCAGGGGAGAGGGCCGCGAGCCGGAATCGCGTGCCAAGCGATTCAGGCCAGCCCGACGCGACCCGCTCTGCGGAACGCACCCGTCGCGAAGCCGACCGCGCCGAGCCGCTCCGCGGCTCGGAATCGAGCCCAGCCGACCGCGCCGAGCCGCTCCGCGGCTCGGAATCGAGCCCAGCCGACCGCGCCGAGCCGCCCCGCGGCTCGGAATCGAGCACAGCCGCCCGCACCCCGCGACACGCTCCGCGTGTCGCGAAGATCAACACTGTGTAACTCTTCCTGACCACCACCGTCCGGGCGGCTGAGCGGCTTGTCACATTGGGTAACGTGTGGGAATCGACGCCCTGCTGCGCTCGTCGCGCGGGGCCGCATTCCTGGAGGACGACATCTTGACTATCACCTCGCGTAAGGCCGCGTTCGGCGGTCTCGCCGCCCTCGGCGTCACCGCGCTTCTCGCCGGTTGCGCCTCCGCCCCCGAGGAGAGCGGCTCCAGCGCCGCCGCCGGTGGCGACTTCCTGCCCTGCATGGTCTCCGACGCGGGCGGGTTCGACGACAAGTCGTTCAACGAGCTCGGCTACAACGGCCTCGTGAAGGCATCGGAGGACCTCGGCGTCACGCCGAAGACCGTCACCTCGGAGTCCGAGACGGACTACGCCCCGAACCTGACCAGCCTCGTCGACCAGGGCTGCAACCTGATCATCACCGTCGGCTTCGCGCTGGCGGAGGCCACGTCGGCCGCGGCCGAGGCGAACACGGACATCGACTTCGCGATCATCGACGACGCGTCGATCGACCTGCCGAACGTCAAGCCGATCACCTTCGACACCTCGCAGGCGGCGTTCCTCGCCGGCTACACGGCCGCGTCGTACTCCAAGACCGGCGTCGTCGGCACCTACGGCGGCCAGCAGTTCCCGACCGTCACGATCTTCATGGACGGCTACGCCGACGGCGTGAAGTACTACAACGAGCAGAAGGGGAAGGACGTCAAGGTCGTCGGCTGGGACGTCGACGCGCAGACCGGCTCCTTCACCGGCGGCTTCGCGGCGGGCGTCGAGGCCAAGTCGGCCGCGCAGTCGCTGATCGACCAGAACGCGGACGTCATCCTCCCCGTCGGCGGTCCGATCTTCCAGTCGGCGATCGAGGCGATCCGCGACTCCGGCAAGGACATCGCGATGGTCGGCGTGGACGCGGACCTCTACGAGACCTACCCCGACGGCGCCGACCTGTACCTGACCTCGATCCTCAAGGGCATCGAGGCCGGCACGACCGACGTCACCAGCTCCGCCGGAGCCGACGACTTCGACCCCACTCCCTTCGTGGGCACCCTCGAGAACGACGGAGTCGGCATCGCGCCGTTCCACGACTTCGAGTCGAAGGTCTCGGGCGACCTGCAGGGCGAGCTCGACACCATCAAGGCGGGCATCATCGACGGCTCCATCACCGTCACCTCCCCGTCCGCTCCCGCGGCGTCCTAGCCGCTTCCTCGAAGAGGCCGGCGGGCCCGAGCACACCTCGGGCCCGCCGGCCTCTTCGTCGGTCCGGCGGGCGGATCGGCTCCGCTGCGTCCATCGATCCCGGCCGACGGCGCATCGTGGCGCGAACCGAAAGTTAGATTGGTCCCATGAAGCTCGAACTGCGTGGCATCACGAAGCGCTTCGGCGCGCTCGTGGCCAACGACCACATCGATCTCACCGTCGAACCCGGCGAGATCCACTGCCTCCTCGGCGAGAACGGCGCGGGCAAGTCGACGCTCATGAACGTGCTCTACGGCCTGTACCAGGCCGAGGAGGGGGAGATCCTGCTGGACGACGCGGTCCAGCACTTCTCCGGTCCGGGTGACGCCATGAAGGCGGGCATCGGGATGGTCCACCAGCACTTCATGCTCGTCCCCGTGTTCACCGTCGCCGAGAACGTCATGCTGGGCCACGAGGAGACGAAGGCCGGCGGGCGCCTGGACCTCGCCGCCGCGCGCGCCCGGGTGCGCGAGATCTCGGACCGCTTCGGCTTCGACGTGGATCCCGACGCCCTGGTCGAGGACCTCCCCGTCGGCGTGCAGCAGCGGGTCGAGATCATCAAGGCCCTCTCGCGCGACGCCCGGGTGCTCGTGTTCGACGAGCCGACCGCGGTGCTGACCCCGCAGGAGACCGACGAGCTGATCGCGATCATGCGCCAGCTGCGCGCGGCCGGGACCGCCATCGTCTTCATCACGCACAAGCTGCGCGAGGTGCGCGAGGTCGGGGACCGCATCACGGTCATCCGCCTCGGCAGAGTCGTGGGGGAGGCGTCGCCGACGGCGAGCAATGCCGAGCTCGCCTCGCTGATGGTGGGACGCGCCGTCGAGCTGACGGTGCAGAAGGAGCAGGCGGTGCCGGGCGACGAGGCCCTCGTCGTCTCGAACCTCACCGTGCGCGACGCCAACGGCCAGGCCGTCGTCGACGACGTCTCCTTCGAGGTCCGCCGCGGCGAGATCCTCGCGATCGCGGGCGTGCAGGGCAACGGCCAGACCGAGCTCACCGAGGCGATCATGGGCCTGCAGGAGCGGGTCGAGGGCTCGGTGACCCTGGACGGGCGCCGCCTCGACGGGCTGTCCGTGCGCCGCGTCCTCGAGTCGGGGGTCGGCTTCGTCCCCGAGGACCGCACCGAGGACGGTCTGGTCGCCGAGTTCACGATCGCCGAGAACCTCATGCTCGACCGCAGCGACCGCGGTCCGTTCGTGAAGGGACTGGGCCTGCGGCTGAAGGAGCTCGAGCGCTTCGCCGAGGAGCGGGTGCGCGAGTTCGACGTGCGCGCCCAGGGGATCGGCACCCACGTCGGCCGCCTCTCCGGAGGCAACCAGCAGAAGGTGGTGCTCGCGCGCGAGCTCAGCCGGGAGCTGCGGCTGTTCATCGCGGCGCAGCCCACCCGCGGCATCGACGTCGGCTCCATCGAGTTCGTCCACAAGCGCATCGTCGAGACGCGCGACACCGGGGTCCCCGTGATCGTGGTGTCGACGGAGCTCGACGAGGTCGCGGCGCTCGCCGACCGCATCGCGGTCATGTACAAGGGCGGGATCATCGGCATCGTCCCCGCCGACACGCCCCGCGAGGTCCTGGGGCTCATGATGGCCGGGCAGGCGCCCGCCGAGAAGGGAGCGGCGGCGTGAGCGACGCGCAACTGCCCGCGGTCGATCCCGACGCGGAGACCGAGAAGGCGTCCGGGCTCGAGCCCGGCCAGAAGCCGGATCAGGAGGTGCGCCCCGGCCCGCTCGAGAGCGGTGCCTCGCGTGTCCTGCGCGAGATCCTCTCCGGCACCGCGCTGATGTCGGTGCTCGCCGTGCTGCTCTCCCTCATCGCGGGCGGCGTGCTGATCGCCGCGACCGACAAGGACGTCCAGGCGGCGTCGGGCTACTTCTTCGCCCGGCCGCTCGACACCCTGCAGGCGATCTGGCAGTCCGTCTCCGGTGCCTACTCCTCGCTCTTCCAGGGCTCGGTCTACAACTTCCGCCGCGAGGGCTTCGCCAACGGCATCAAGCCGCTGACGGACACCCTGGCCTTCGCGACCCCGCTGATCGCCGGCGGCCTCGGAGTGGCGCTGGCCTTCCGCGTCGGCCTGTTCAACATCGGCGGCCGCGGCCAGATGCTGATCGCCGCCGCCTGCGCGGGCTGGGTCGGCTTCTCCTTCGACCTCCCGTGGGGCGTGCACCTGATCGTCGCGCTCGCCGCCGGCATCCTGGGCGGCGCGCTCTGGGGTGGACTCGTGGGACTGCTCAAGGCCCGCACCGGCGCGCACGAGGTGATCCTCACGATCATGCTCAACTACGTCGCGTTCTACCTGATCTCCTACCTCCTGCGGACGCCCGGCGCGCTGCAGGCGCCCGGCTCGAACAACCCGAAGTCGCCCGGGATGAAGGAGACCGCGGTCTTCCCGGCGCTCCTCGGCCCCGGCTACTCGCTCACGCTCGGCTTCGTCTTCGCGGTCCTCGCGACCGTGTTCGTCTGGTGGCTCCTGAACCGCTCGACGATCGGCTTCAAGTTCCGCGCAGTGGGGGAGAACCCTCACGCGGCCCGGGTCGCGGGCATCGACGTGAAGAACAGCTACGTGTACGCGATGCTGCTCTCCGGCGGCCTGCTCGGCCTCGCCGGCAGCGCCCAGGTGATGGGGACGGTCACGACCGGCTTCACCTCCGGGATCGACGCGGGCATCGGCTTCGACGCGATCACGGTCGCGCTGCTGGGCCGCTCCCGACCCTGGGGCGTGTTCTTCGCCGGCATCCTCTTCGGCGCCTTCAAGGCGGGCGGCTACTCGATGCAGGCCGCCGAGGGCGTGCCGATCGACGTGGTCCTCGTCGTGCAGTCGCTGATCGTCCTCTTCATCGCCGCACCGCCGCTGGTGCGCGCGATCTTCCGCCTCCCGACGCCCGGGGCCGCCCCGAAGCGCCGCACCCGCCGCACCTCGGAGGTGTCCGCATGAGCACCGCCGTCGCCACCGCCCCCGACCGCGTCGTGATCCGCAGCTGGAAGGCGCCGATCGCGTTCGGCGTCTTCGCGCTGCTCGCCGTCGTCCTCTTCGTGGCCCTCGGCCGCGACGGGACGAGCTCGTTCCGCCTCGCCGCGGGGACCGACTTCTTCGCGCTGCCGGACATCCCGTTCCCGACGCGGGGGACGGGCGTGGTCGTCGCGATCCTCCTGGTCGCCCTGGCCGTCGCGTCGGCCGCGCTCACCCGCGCCGGCCGCCGGATCCCGCTCTGGCTCTCGGCGGTCTTCGCCCTGGTCTTCCTGATCGGGTTCCTCGTCTGGGCGTCGGCCGGTGCCGCGCTGCCCGTCTCGGGGCTGCTGCTCGGGACCGTCGGGCTCGCCACTCCGCTGATCTTCGGCTCGCTCGGCGGCGTCATCTCCGAGCGGGTCGGAGTCGTCAACGTCGCGATCGAGGGTCAGCTGCTCGCCGGCGCCTTCACCGCGGCGATGGTCGGCTCCCTCACCCGCCAGCCGGTGCTCGGCCTGCTCGCGGCGATGGTCGCGAGCGTCCTGGTGTCGTTCGTGCTGGCCGCCTTCGCGATCAAGTACCTGGTCGACCAGGTGATCGTCGGAGTCGTGCTGAACGTGCTGGTGACCGGCCTGACGAGCTTCCTCTACTCCCAGGTCCTCTCCGCCGACGCGTCGACGTTCAACTCGCCGGTGAAGTTCGACCGCCTCCCGATCCCGGTGCTCAGCCAGGTGCCGATCGTGGGCGCCGTCCTGTTCAACCAGACGGTGATCGTCTACCTGATGTACTTCGCGATCTTCGCGGTGTGGTGGGGCCTGTTCAAGACCAAGTGGGGCCTCCGCCTGCGCGCCGTCGGCGAGCACCCGCAGGCCGCGGACACCGTGGGCATCGATGTCGCCCGCACGCGCTTCTGGAACGTCTCCCTCGCCGGGGCGATCGCCGGAGTCGGCGGCGCGTACTACACGCTCGACGCGGTCGGCGCGTTCGGCAAGGAGATGACCGCGGGCGCGGGCTTCATCGCCCTGGCCGCCGTCATCTTCGGCCGCTGGGACCCGATCAAGGCGACGCTCGCGTCGCTCCTGTTCGGCTTCGCGACCAACCTGCAGAACGTGCTCGGCGTCATCGGCTCGCCCGTGCCCAGCGAGTTCATGCTGATGCTGCCGTACGTCGTGACGATCTTCGCGGTGGCCGGTCTCGTCGGCCAGTCCCGCGGACCGGCCGCCGCCGGCAAGCCGTACCTGAAGTCCTGAGAGGAGCCGTCGTGACCGACATCGACTGGGAGGCGCTGCGCGAGGCCGCCCTCGAGGCCATGAGCCACGCCTACGTCCCGTACTCGAAGTTCCCCGTCGGCGTCGCCGCGCTCGTGGACGACGGCCGGACGATCTCGGGCTGCAACGTCGAGAACGCCTCCTACGGGCTCACGCTCTGCGCCGAGTGCGCGCTGGTGTCCTCTCTGCACATGACGGGCGGCGGCCGGCTCGTCGCCTTCACCTGCGTCGACGGGAAGGGCGGCGTCCTGATGCCCTGCGGGCGCTGCCGCCAGCTGCTCTTCGAGCACTCGGCCGAGGGCATGCTCCTCCAGACCGTGTCGGGCGTGAAGACGATCGACGAGGTCATCCCCGACGCCTTCGGCCCGCGCACGCTCGAGGCCTACGCCGCCTCCTAGGGCCGCCGTCACCGCTCCCACTCCCGAACCGAGGACTCCGCATGACCCGCACCACCCCCGTCGAGGACTTCGACGCCGTCGACATCATCCGCACCAAGCGCGACCGCGGCACGCTCTCGACCGCGCAGATCGACTGGCTGATCGACGCCTACACCCGCGGCTACGTCGCCGACGAGCAGATGGCGGCCTTCGCGATGGCGGTCCTGCTGAACGGGATGGAGCGCGACGAGATCCGCGACCTCACCCTGGCCATGATCGCCAGCGGCGAGCGCATGCGCTTCGACGGGCTCGGCAAGCGCACGGTCGACAAGCACTCCACGGGCGGGGTCGGCGACAAGATCACGCTGCCGCTGATGCCGCTGGTCGCCTCCTTCGGCGTGGCGGTGCCCCAGCTCTCGGGACGCGGGCTCGGCCACACGGGCGGAACGCTCGACAAGCTGGAGTCGATCCCGGGCTGGCGGGCCGACCTCGGCAACGAGGAGATGCTGGAGCAGCTGCGGACGGTCGGCGGCGTGATCTGCGCCGCGGGCTCGGGCCTGGCCCCCGCCGACAAGAAGCTCTACGCGCTCCGGGACATCACCGGGACCGTCGAGGCGATCCCGCTGATCGCGTCCTCGATCATGTCGAAGAAGATCGCCGAGGGGACCGACGCCCTGGTGCTCGACGTGAAGTTCGGCTCCGGGGCGTTCATGGTCGACATCGAGCGCTCGCGGGAGCTGGCGCGGGCGATGGTCGACCTCGGCAACGACGCGGGGGTGCGGACCACCGCGCTGCTGACCAACATGAACGTGCCGCTCGGTCTGGCCATCGGCAACGCGAACGAGGTGCGGGAGTCGGTCGAGGTGCTCGCCGGCGGCGGCCCCTCGGACGTCCGGGAGCTGACGCTGGCCCTGGCCCGCGAGATGCTGGCCCTCGCCGGGCAGCCGGACGCGGATGTCGAGCGCGCCCTCGACGGCGGCGCGGCGATGGACACCTGGCGCGCGGTCATCCGCGCTCAGGGAGGGGATCCGGATGCGGCGCTCCCCGAGGCCCGCGAGACCCACGTCGTGGTCGCCGAGCGCGACGGCGTCCTGGTGGAGCAGCAGGCGCTGCCGTTCGGCATCGCCGCCTGGCGCCTGGGCGCCGGACGCGCGCGCCAGTCCGACGCGGTGCAGCACGCGGCGGGGATCGACCTGCACGCGAAGCCGGGCGACCGAGTCCGCGCGGGCCAGCCCCTGATCACCCTCTCGGCAGACGAGCCGGAGCGCTTCGCCCGGGCGCTCGAGGCGCTCGACGGTGCCTTCCGGATCGGCGACGAGGGCGACGAGGTGCTCGACGGCGGCCCCCTCGTGGCGGAGCGCGTCTCCTAGCCCCGCGCCGCCCGGCACGGAGGAGGCGCCGCCCGGCGAGCCGCTTCCGCCGACCCTCTAGGGTGGTCGGCGAACCACCGCCGACCTGCGAGGAGCACCGTGACCGATCAGACCGAGGAGTACCTCCTCCCGGGCGAGGGCGTCCTCATCGACGAGCTCCCCAAGGTGTCGCTGCACGACCACCTCGACGGAGGCCTGCGGCCCGGGACGGTCCTCGAGATCGCCCGCGAGACGGGCGTGCCGCTCCCGGCCGAGGAGCCGGACGCGCTCGCCGAGTGGTTCCGTGCCACGGCCGACTCCGGCTCCCTCACCGACTACATCGCCACCTTCGAGACGACGGTCGCCGTGATGCAGACCGCGCCGGCGCTCGAGCGCGTGGCCCGCGAGTTCGTGCTCGACCTCGCCGCCGACGGAGTCGTGCACGGCGAGGTGCGCTGGGCGCCGGAGCAGCACCAGCGCGCCGGGCTCTCGCTCGACGCGGCTGTCGAGGCGGTCCAGGAGGGGCTGCAGCAGGGCGTGCAGGAGGCGGCGGCGCAGGGACACCGCATCCGCGTCGGCCAGCTGATCACCGCGATGCGGCACGCCGACCGCTCGCTCGAGGTCGCCGAGCTGGCGCTGCGCCACCGCGAGCGCGGTGCGATCGGCTTCGACATCGCCGGAGCCGAGGCGGGCTTCCCCGCCTCGAGGCACCGTCCCGCCTTCGAGCTGCTCGCGGCGGCGCACTTCCCGACCACGGTGCACGCGGGGGAGGCGGACGGCCTCGACAGCATCCGCTCCGCCCTGCTCGACGGCCGCGCGCTGCGCCTGGGTCACGGCGTCCGGATCGCGGAGGACATCCGCATCGAGCGCCAGGACGACGACGCGAGCTACGTGACCCTCGGCGAGCTCTCGGAGTGGGTGAAGGACCGCGAGATCGCCCTCGAGCTCAGCCCCTCCTCCAACCTGCAGACCGGCGCCGTCGCGGCGTGGGGTGCCGAGCTCGCCGACCACCCCTTCGACCTGCTCTACCAGCTGGGCTTCCGCGTCACGGTGAACACCGACAACCGCCTGATGAGCGCGACGACCCTCAGCCGCGAGCTCGCCCTCCTGTCGGACGCGTTCGGGTACGATCTCGACGACTTCGAGGCCTTCCAGCTCAACGCGGCCCACGCCGCCTTCCTGCCGCTCGACGAGCGCCGCGAGCTCGTCGAGACGATCAGCGCCGGCTTCGAGGCGGCCTGACGGTGCCGCTCGACGCGCTCCCCGAGGAGGCGGTGGCCCTCCGCCACTCCGCCGGATCCTGGCGGGAGGCCGTCCTCGAGGCGGGCCGTGCTCTCGAGCGGACCGGCGCGGTGGACGCCGCCTACTCCCGGCGCATGGTCGAGCAGGTCGACGTGCTCGGGCCGTACATCGTCATCGCGCCCGGGCTCGCCCTCGCGCACGCCCGGCCCGGCAACGACGTCCTCGCGGACGGCCTCTCCGTCGTCACGCTGGCCGAGCCCGTCGCCTTCGGGCACAGCACCAACGATCCGGTCTCGGTCGTCATCGGGATCGCCGCCACCCAGGCGCACGGGCACGTCGGTTTCGTCTCCGGGCTCGCCGACGTGCTCAGCCGTCCGGACGCGGTCGGCGCCCTCGCCGCGGCCCGCACCCTCCGCAGCATCAACGCCGTCCTCACCGACAGCACCCCGCACCACCCGCACCACGGAAGAAGCGCATGAAGATCGTCACCCTCTGCGGCGCCGGAATCGGCACCTCCGCCATCCTCAAGCTCGGCGCCGAGCGCGCCCTCGAGACCCTCGACCTCGAGGCCGAGGTGATCGCCTCCGACCTGGCCTCCGTCGACGCGCTCGCCGCCGACGCGCAGGTCATCCTCACCTCCGGCGAGCTCGTCGACCGCATCGGCCGCACCTTCGCCGAGGTCGTCGTCATCGACAACTACCTCGACCAGAACGAGATCACGGAGAAGATCGAGCGAGCGCTGGGCTGAGCTCGACTCTGAGCCGCTCCCTGCGCGGCTCAGCGCGGTCGGCCTCCCGACGGGGCGCGTTCTCAAGAGCGGGTCGCGTCGGGCTGTCTCGAATCGCTGGCACGCGCGGTGCTCGACTCTGAGCCGCTCCCTGCGCGGCTCAGCGCGGTCGGCCTCCCGACGGGGCGCGTTCTCAAGAGCGGGTCGCGTCGGGCTGCCTCGAATCGCTGGCACGCGATTCTCGGACGCGCCCTCCACCTTGCGGGGAGAGGGCGTCCTCCTCCCCCTGCTGGTCGAGTGGCCGCGGAGCGGCGTGCCGGGAGCCGGGTTCCCGCGCGGACGGCTGCTCGGACCTCGGGGGGTCAGCGGGCGGCGAGCTGCTCGAGGACGGTGCCGATCAAGCGGCGGGCGCGGGCGATGAACATGCCCGCGTTCCAGAGGTACTG
>NZ_PSTO01000025.1:0-50100 GCF_002930975.1 Rathayibacter sp. AY1A3
GCGGAGTGGACGGCTTCCGGATGGACGTGATCAACCTCGTCTCGAAGGACGTCGGAGCCGTCGACGGCGAGCAGGGCGGCGCGGGCATCGTCGGAGGGGGTCGGGGCGGCGGAGTCCATGGTCGCGAATCTAGCCCGGACGGCCGACACGGAGGGGCCCGCCGCACCGCTCGCCGGCGCGAGTCGACCCTGCCGGCGGCGCCCGTGTAACGATCTGGTGAACCGTGCGCGACCCGGCGGAGTGGCGGCTCCGGCGCTCGGATACTCTCTCCCCTGGCGGGACCCGAGCCGCCGCAGGGAGAGTGGTGGCGTGCCCAGGGACAGGACCGGCGCCGTCGTGCGGGCTCCCCGTCACAGTGCCGTCCCGCTTTCGCCCGCGGCCTCCCGCGCAGCGTCCTCGAGCGGCGTCCTCGCCGAGACCGGCCCCGTCGAGCCGACCGCCGTCGCACCCTCGCACCGCCGGCCGATGGGCGACTCCGGCCACGACCTCTTCCCCTTCGTGCTCGACGCGGCGGCCCTCGGCCGCGACGACGGTGCCGGGCTGCTCGAGCGCTACGCGGCGTGGGGCGGCAACGGCGTCGTCGTCACCGACTCGAGCCTCGCGGAGGGCGTCGGCGGCTGGCCCGCCGGACACCGCGACCGGGACCGCTTCCTCCTGATCGGCCGCTTCGCCGCTCCGGTCGGCGCCCCCGCGACGCCACGTGCGCTGGTGGACCGTGTCGAGGGGGCGCTGCGCCGCCTCCGCACCGATCGCCTCGATGTGCTGGCGGTCCGCCCCGACGGGGCCGGACGCCTCGACGAGCTCCTCAGCGCTGTCGACGTGCTGCTGGCGCGCGGGCTGGTGCGGTCGGTGGTCGCCTCCGGATTCTCTCCGGAGGAGCTGTTCGAGGCGCGCGTCCTGGCCGCCCACGGGCTGCCCCGCCTCGCCGGCGCGGAGGTCCGCTGGAACCTGCTCGAGCGGCCCGGCTCGGAGGGCGACCTCGGCCTCGTCGCCGCAGGCCAGGGACTCGCCCTGCTCGCGACCGTCCCCCTCGCCCACGGGTTCCTCCGCGGCGCCGAGCGCACCCGCCGCGAGCTCGGCCGCCTGCCCGACGGGGCACTCGCCGCCGCCCACCTCGGGCGCCGCGGACGCCGGGTCCTCGCCGTCCTCGACGCGATCGGCGCCGAGCTCTCGGCCGTTCCCGCCGCCGTCGCCCTGGCCTGGCTGCTCGGCCGGCCGCGCCTGACCGCCGCGACGGTCGCCCCGCGCTCGCCCGCCGACGTGGACGCGCTGGTGCGCGCGGTCTCGCTCGAGCTCGACCCCGGACACCTGGCCGCGCTGGAGCGCGCGCGCCGCTGACCGCGCCCGTCCGCGACGCCCCAGGCACCTCTCCCGCCACGGCGCGACAGCCCGGCTCGGGCCGCCGTCGCGGTGGCCTAGGGTGGGCACGATGAACCACGGAGTCGCACTGCCCCTCGACCAGCCGGAGACGTCAGTCCGGGCCGCAGGCGGATCCACGGTCCGCCGCTCCGTCCTCCCGAGCGGTGTCCGCATCCTCAGCGAATCGGTGCCCGGCGCCCGCAGCGCCACGATCGGCTTCTGGGTCGCCGCGGGTTCTCGCGACGAGCGGCCCGGCCGCCCCGCGACCGCGGGCGAGCCCGCCGTGCCCTCCAACGTCGGCTCGACGCACTTCCTCGAGCACCTGCTGTTCAAGGGCACGCAGAAGCGGTCCGCCCTCGACATCGCCGTGTCCTTCGACTCCGTGGGCGGGGAGCACAACGCTCTCACCGCCAAGGAGTACACCTGCTACTACGCCAAGATCCAGGACCGCGACCTCCCGATGGCGGTCGAGGTGATCGCCGACATGGTGACCTCGAGCCTGATCGATCCGGACGAGTTCGAGACCGAGCGCGGGGTCATCCTCGAGGAGCTGGCGATGGCGGACGACGATCCGGCCGACGTGGCGGGCGAGAAGCTGTTCGAGGCCGTGTTCGGCGACCACCCGCTGGGCCGCCCGATCGGGGGCACCGCCGCGACCATCGGCGAGGCCACCCGGGACGCGGTCTGGGCGCACTACCGCGCCGCCTACCGCCCGCGAGACGTGGTGATCACCGTCGCCGGCGCCGTCGACCACGAGGCGCTCGTCGCGCTGCTCCAGCGGGTCCTCGTCGCCGACGGCTGGGACCTCGGCACGGCGGCCCCGCCCGTCGAGCGGCGCGTCGGCGGCCGTGCGTCCTACACCCGCGGCAGCGCCCTGTCGGTGGTGCACCGCCCCACCGAGCAGGCGAACCTGCTGGTCGGCTTCCCCGGTCTCGCCGCGGGCGACGAGCGGCGGATGACGATGGGCGTCCTCAACTCGATCCTCGGCGGCGGCATGTCCTCGCGGCTGTTCCAGGAGGTGCGCGAGAAGCGCGGCCTCGCCTACTCCGTCTACTCCTTCGCCCCGTCCTACTCGGACGCGGGCCTCTTCGGGCTCTACGCCGCGTGCACCCCGGCGAAGGCGGGGACGGTCGCCGAGCTCCTGCTCACCGAGTTCCACCGCCTCGCCGAGGACGGCGTCACCGACGACGAGCTCGCCCGCGCCCGCGGCCAGCTCTCGGGAGCGGCGGCGCTCGCGCTGGAGGACTCCGACACCCGGATGTCGCGCCTCGGACGCGCCGAGCTGACCTTCGGCGAGTTCGTCGACCTCGACGAGAGCCTGCGCCGACTCGCCCTCGTCGGCGCGGAGGACGTCCAGGCACTCGCGGCAGACTTGGCCCGGGGGCCGTCGTCGATCTCGGCCGTCGGCGCGGTCGACGAGTCGGCCTTCGCCGGGATCGCCGGGATCGAGAGCGCCTCCGCGATCTGATCCGATCGTCGAACGCCCGCTGACCGCGCACCGCCGCGCCGCACCAGGGAGGACCCCGTGTCCCACTACATCTACCTCGTCCGCCACGGCGAGCAGCAGGACGCCGAGCACGGCATGCCGGACGGCCCGCTCTCGGCCCGTGGTGAGCGCCAGGCGAGGCTCATCGCCGAGCGGCTCGGCGGAGTCCCCTTCACGGGAGCGTGGCACTCCCCGCTGCGCCGGGCCGAGGAGACGGCCGCACGCTTCCAGACGCTTCTGCCGAGCCTGCCGCTCCAGCCGTCCTCGCTGCTGTTCGACTGCATCCCCTCGGGGCCGACCCCGGACATGCCCAAGGCGTTCGAGCCCTTCTTCGGCAGCGTCACCGCGGCCGAGATCGAGGCGGGGCACGCGCAGATGCAGGACGCGGTGGCCGAGTTCCTGGCGCCGTCGCGCGAGGACCGCCACGACCTCCTCATCACCCACAACTTCGTGATCGGCTGGTTCGTCCGCCACGTGTTCGACGCTCCCGACTGGCGGTGGCTGGGCCTCAACCAGGCCAACTGCGGGCTGACGATCATCCGCGTCCGCTCCCGCAAGCCGCCGGTGCTCGTCGTGCACAACGACCTCTCGCACCTGCCCGTGGAGCTGCGCACCGGCCTGCCCGAGGCCCAGCCGTACTGAGCCGCGGGCTACGCTGAGTCGGTGACTACCTCCGTCGCCGTGGTCGGCGCGTCCGGCCGACTCGGCTCGTTCACCTGCTCGCTCATCGAGGCGTCGAGCGAGTTCTCGCTCGTCGCGCGGCTCGGCTCGCGGAGCGATCCCGCCGAGATGCTCGCGGCCGACGTCGTCGTCGACATGACCGTGCCGGCCGTCAGCCAGCAGATCGTCGACTTCGCCGTGGCCAACGGGAGGAAGGTGCTCGTCGGCACCTCCGGCTGGACCGGCGACCGGATCGCGGCCCTCCGGCGCAGCGTCGCCGAGCAGCCGGAGGCCGGCGTCGTGATCATCCCCAACTTCTCGCTGGGCTCGGTGCTCGCGACCGCGCTGGCCACCGTGGCCGCGCGCTTCTTCGACGCAGCCGAGATCGTCGAGACCCACGGCGCCCGCAAGGTCGACTCGCCCTCCGGGACCGCGGTCCGCACGGCCGAGCTGCTGTTGCGCGCCCGGGCCGAGCTCGGTCCGGTGCAGGCTCCGCACACCGACCAGCGGGCCCGCGGCCAGCAGGTCGCGAGCGTCCCGGTCCACAGCCTCCGCCTGCCCGGAGTGGAGGCGCGCCAGGAGGTCGTCTTCGGCGGCACCGGCGAGACGGTCACCATCCGGCACGACACCACCTCGCAGGCCTCCTACGAGCAGGGCGTCCTGCGCGCTCTCGACGCGGTCCGGACGACCACGGGCGTGGTGGTGGGCCTCGACGCGCTGATCGACCTGCGCGCCGCCTTCGACGCCGCGCCTCTCGCCGAGCGGCCGGTCGACGAGCAGCCCGTCATCGACCGGGCTCCGTCCGGCCAGGCCGCCGCAGCGACGAGCACCCCGTGAGGACCCGCATCGGCGTCGTCCTGATGGCGGTCCTGCTCGCCCTCTACCTGTTCGTCTGCCTGCAGTACTCCGTCGTCGCCTTCGCCGCGGCGACGGTGCCCGGCATCGTGATGGGCGTCGGCCTGCTGATCCTCGGCGCCGTCGGCGTCTGGGGGCTCGTGCGCGAGCTGCTGTTCGGGCTCCGCGCCGAGAAGCTGGCCCGTCGGCTGGAGGGCGAGAACGCGCTGCCGCAGGAGGTCCTCGACTCGCGGGCCAGCGGGCGTCCGCTCCGGGAGGAGGCGGACGCGCTGTTCCCGCAGTACGCGGAGGAGGTCGACGCGCAGCCCGGGAGCTGGCGCGCCTGGTACCGCCTCGGCCTCGCCTACGACGCCAGCGGCGACCGCAAGCGCGCCCGAGGCGCCATCCGCCGGGCCATCGCGCTGGAGCACGAGGCTCCGGCCTGACCGCTCGGCCGCGACTCGAGCGCGGCTCTCCGGGCGAGGACCGCTCGGGCGGCCGGGATCAGGCGAGCACCCACTCCAGCGCCGCGCCGACCGTGCGGTGGCGGAACTCGAAGCCGTCGTCGAGCAGCCGCTGGGGGACCAGGCGCTGGCTCGAGAGCAGGAGCTCGTGCCCGGCGTCGCGCAGCGCGAGCTCGATGATCTTCTCGGGGACGGCCAGCTTGAACGGGCGGTGCAGCTGCTCGGCGAGGGTGCGCATCACGTCGTTCGCGGTCGCCGGCACCGGTCCGGCGAGGTTCACCGGGCCCGAGAGCGAGGACGTGAGCAGGTGGCGGATCGCCGCGGCCTCGTCGTAGAGGCTGATCCAGGGCCAGGCCTGGTTGCCGCTGCCGAGGGGTCCGCTGAGACCGAGCTTCGTCAGGGGCAGGAGCGGCTTGAGCGCGCCGCCGTCGCCGAGGACGAGCCCGGTGCGAGCGGTGACCACCCGCGTGGCCTCGGGCGCGAGGTGGGCGGCCTTCTCCCAGCGGTCGACGACATCGGCGAGGAATCCGTCGCCACGCGAGGACTGCTCGGTGAGCTCCTCGCCCGGCCGGTCTCCGTAGTAGCCGACCGCGGAGGCGTTGATCAGCGTCGTCGGCGGGGTCGAGGACATCCGCATCGCGTCGGTGAGGGTCTGCGTGGACTGGATCCGCGAGTCGAGGATCTCCCGCTTGTAGGACGCGGTCCACGGCAGGCGGCTGATCGAGGCGCCGGAGAGGTTGATCACGGCGTCGACGCGGTCGAGCACGCTGAAGTCGAGCATGTGCGAGGTGGGCGCCCAGTGGAACTCGTCCGGGCTCGACGGCGCGTGGCGCACCAGGCGCAGGATCTCGTGCCCCTCGGCGCGCAGCTGGCGGGTCAGCTCGGAGCCGATCATCCCGCTGGCGCCCGAGATCAGGACGCGGAGCCGGGGAGCGGACGCGTCCGGCCGGGCCGAGGGCAGCTCGGACGGCGTCGACACCTGCTCGCCCGGCGTGCGCGCGGCGCGCCGCGGCGAGCCGGAGTCCGTGGTCCCGTCGTGGTCGGAGTGCCGTGCGGATGAGTCGCTCATGGTGCCTCCCGGAGCCGGTCGCGGGCCGCCCGCGAAGCGGACCCAGCCTAGAGCCTCACGCCCGGGAGCCGGCCGAGCGCGTCGCGGGAGCAGCGCTCGCCCGGAGGAGGCGGGAACCGGGGGAGAGGCTGCCGAGAGGAAGAGGGGACGAGGCCGGTGGTCTAGGCTTCGATGCCGTGACCGAGCAGACGAGCCCACGCCCCGAGCCGACGAGCAGCGGATCCGACGAGAACGCGCCCGTCTTCCGCAGCGATGTCGTCGTCGAGCTGGTCCGCGCGAGCGCCCACGACTCCGACGTGCTGTTCGCGGCCCGCGTCTCGACCCAGGGCGAGAAGACGCTCGCCGAGGCGCTCGACGGCGAGGAGTCCGACGCCGAGCTGCAGCGCAAGCGCGACCGCGGCCTGATCAACTACCTCATGCGCGACCGCCACGGCTCGCCGTTCGAGCACAACTCGATGACCTTCTACGTGCAGGCGCCGATCTTCGTCTTCCGCGAGTTCATGCGGCACCGCATCGCCTCCTACAACGAGGAGTCGGGCCGCTACCGCGAGCTCCGCCCGGTCTTCTACGTGCCCGGCCCCCGCCGCAACCTCGTGCAGGTCGGCAAGCCCGGCGCCTACTCCTTCGAGCCCGGCACCGCGGAGCAGGCCGAGCTCGTCGCCGAGGAGACGCGCCGCGTCAGCACGCAGGCCTACGAGTCGTACCGGCGGATGCTCGGCGAGGGCGTCGCCCGCGAGGTCGCCCGGATCGTCCTCCCCCTGAACATCTACTCGTCGATGTACGTCACGCTCAACGCCCGCTCGCTGATGAACTTCCTCTCCCTGCGCACCAAGCGCGAGGACTCGACGTTCCCCTCCTTCCCGCAGCGCGAGATCGAGATGGCGGCCGAGCAGATGGAGACGCACTTCCAGGAGCTGATGCCCCTCACGGCCGCCGCCTTCACAGCGAACGGCCGCGTCGCCCCGTAGCCCGCCGCCCGGCGAGGACGAGCGGGCCGTCCCGCCCGATCCGCCTGCTGCCGTCCGCGCGGGCGGCTCCGGAAAGCTCCTCCCGGCGGCGCGGCGGCGACCCGCTACCCTGGCAGCGTGTCAACTCCGGAGAATCCCTTCGGCCAGGTCCTGGTCGCCCTGGTCACCCCGTTCACCGCCGACGGCGAGGTCGACTGGCCCGGTGTCGAGAAGCACATCGACGACTGCATCGCAGCGGGCGCGGACGGCATCGTGGTCACCGGGACCACGGGCGAGACCAGCACCCTGACCGACCCGGAGAAGATCCGCCTCGTCGAGGTCGGCCGCTCGGTCGCCGGGGGCCGCGCGAAGATCATCACGGGAGGCGGCTCGAACGAGACCGCCCACGCCATGCAGCTCGCCCGTCAGAGCGAGAAGGCCGGCGCCGACGGCAACATGATCGTCACCCCGTACTACAACAAGCCCACGCAGGCGGGCGTGCTCACCCACTTCCGGATGATCGCGGATGCGACGGACCTGCCGGTGATCCTCTACGACATCCCCGGCCGCACCGGCGTGCCGATCCGCTACGAGACGATCCTGCGGGCGGCCAAGCATCCGAACATCCTGGCCGTGAAGGACGCGAAGGGCGATCTCTCCGAGGTCAGCCGCGTGCTCAACCAGACCGACCTGATGTACTTCTGCGGCGACGACGCGAACGTGCTCCCCGAGCTCGCCATCGGCGCCACGGGGCTCATCGGCGTCACCGCGAACATCGCCGCCGCGCCGTACCGCACGATCGTCGACGCCGTGAACGCGGGCGACCTCCACGCGGCCACCCGCGCGCACCAGCAGCTCGAGCCGCTCGTGCGCGCCGTGATGACGCACGTCCCCGGGACCGTCGCCGCGAAGTACATCCTGCACGGCCTCGGCCGCATCTCCTCGCCGCGCGTGCGGCTGCCCCTGGTCGGCCCGGAGGAGTCGGAGGCGGCGCTCATCGAGGACGAGCTCGGCCTGGTCCGCGACATCCCGGGCGTCGACTTCCGCAACTTCCGGCCCGACCGCAACGCCGCGGCCGGCGGCGCCCTCCCGAAGGTCGCCGGCACCACCCGCTGAGCCCGAGCGGCACGTCCCGAGAAAGCACCGCTGGAGAAGGAGGGCGCATGCCCGGTCCCGTGATCATCCCCGCCCCGCTCGCTCCGGGAACGCTCCGGATCATCCCCCTCGGCGGCCTCGGCGAGATCGGCCGCAACATGACCGTCTTCGAGATCGACGGCAGGCTCCTGGTCGTCGACTGCGGCGTGCTCTTCCCGGAGGAGGACCAGCCGGGCGTCGACCTGATCCTCCCGGACTTCACGCCCATCCGGGACCGGCTCGACGACATCGTCGGAGTGGTCCTCACCCACGGCCACGAGGACCACATCGGCGCCGTCCCCTACCTGCTCCGCCTGAAGCGCGACATCCCGCTGATCGGCTCCACCCTCACGCTCGCCCTCGTCGAGGCGAAGCTCAAGGAGCACCGGATCACGCCGTACACGCTCACGGTGAAGGAGGGCGACGTCGAGAACCTCGGGCCCTTCGAGCTCGAGTTTGTCGCCGTGAACCACTCGATCCCGGACGCGCTGGCAGTGTCGATCGTCACCGACGCGGGCTCGGTGCTGCACACCGGCGACTTCAAGATGGACCAGCTGCCGCTCGACGGCCGGATCACCGACCTGCGCGCCTTCGCCCGCCTCGGCGAGGAGGGTGTCGACCTGTTCATGGTCGACTCCACCAACGCCGACGTCCCCGGCTTCACGCCGAGCGAGCGCGACATCGGCCCGGTCATCGAGAGCGTCATGGCCAGGGCGACCCGCCGCGTCATCGTCGCGAGCTTCTCCAGCCACGTGCACCGGGTGCAGCAGGTGCTCGACGCGGCTCACGCCACGGGCCGCCGCGTGGCGCTGCTCGGCCGCTCCATGGTCCGCAACATGCGCATCGCCGCGGATCTCGGCTACCTGCACGTCCCTCCGGGAGTCCTGGTCGACATGAAGAAGTCGGGCGACGTCCCCGAGGACAGGATCGTCTACATGTCCACCGGGTCGCAGGGCGAGCCGATGGCCGTCCTCAGCCGGATGGCCAACCTCGATCACCAGATCGAGCCGGGGGAGGGTGACACCGTGATCCTCGCCTCCAGCCTCATCCCCGGCAACGAGAACGCGGTGTACCGGGTCATCAACGGGCTCACCCGGCTCGGAGCGACCGTCGTGCACAAGGGCAACGCGAAGGTGCACGTGTCCGGGCACGCCGCGGCCGGCGAGCTCCTCTACTGCTACAACATCCTCAAGCCGTTGAATGTGATGCCGGTGCACGGCGAGTACCGGCACCTGGTCGCGAACGCGCAGCTCGCGCGCGAGACCGGGATCGCGGAGGAGAACACGATCATCGCCGAGGACGGCACCGTGATCGACCTGCTCGACGGCAGGGCGACCGTCGTCGGACGGCTCGACCTGGGGTTCGTCTACGTCGACGGATCGTCGGTGGGCGAGATCACCGACGCCGACCTCAAGGACCGGCGGATCCTCGGCGAGGAGGGCTTCATCTCGATCATCGTGGTGGTCGAGGCGGGCACGGGGCGGATCGTCGTCGGCCCCGAGATCCACGCGAAGGGCTTCGCGGAGGACGACAGCGTCTTCGACGAGGTCAAGCCGCGGATCGCGGCCGCGCTCGAGGAGGCGGTGCGGAACGGGGCGAGCGACCAGCACGCGCTGTCGCAGGCCGTCCGTCGCGTCGTCGGCCGCTGGGTCAACACCTCCTACCGCCGCCGGCCCATGATCGTGCCGCTCGTCATCGAGGCCTGAGCCTCCCGGCCGGCGGCGGGTCAGCGCCGGCCGTCGCGGCGCGGGTCACCGGCCCTGACGGGGGCGGCGGGTACGGTGGCCTCATGGCGACCAGTACCAAGACGACCTCGCGCGGGCGCGGCAGCGCGACTCCGCGCTCCGGCGCGCCGCGATCCGGCCGGGGCTCGGGCAAGGCGGCCGCCGAGACGAAGACGGTGGCCTTCGAGTCCGCCCCGCGCACCAACCCCGCCGTGCGGCTCTGGATGGCGCTGGCCCACCTCGCGGGCGGCGCCGCGCGCGCCCTCGGTCCCGAGCGGCTGGCGAAGGAGGAGCGCCGCGACGGCGTCCCCTTCCTGCTGCTGCTGCTGGCCGTCGCGGGCGCGGTCGTCGAGTGGTTCCTCGCGACCGACCCGGTCGCCCTGGTGCTCGACGCGTGGAGCTTCGGCGGCTTCTTCGGCCGTGTCGCCTACGTGCTGCCGGTCGTCCTGCTCCTCTTCTCCCTCTGGCTCTTCCGGCACCCCCGGTCCGTCGACGACAACGGACGGATCGGCGTGGGCGTCATCACGCTGCTCGTCGCCTCCGCCGGCATCTGCCACGCGCACCTCGGCCTGCCGCAGCCCGGCCAGGGCATCGAGACCATGGCGGCAGCGGGAGGCGTCCTCGGCTGGCTGGTAGGCGCTCCGCTCGCGGCGATCGCCACCGTCCCCGGCGCGACCGTGCTGCTGTCGCTCGTGATCCTGCTGTCGCTGTTCATCATCACCAAGACCCCGCCGAACCGCATCGGCGCGCGCTCGCGGGAGCTCTACGGCTACCTCTTCGGCGCCCCCGTGCTCGACGACGAGGAGCGCGCCCGCCTCAAGGCCGAGCGGGCCGCCGCCAAGGCCGCGGCGAAGGCGGAGGCCGAGCAGGAGGAGGACGCGCAGCAGGACGGCGGAGAGCTGCCCTGGTGGCGGCGCACCGAGTCCGGGCGCGAGGACGAGCCGACCGTGCAGACCGAGCTCCCGATCGACTCCTTCACCGAGGTGCTCGAGGGCACCGCGCCCGCCCGCGGCCGCGCGAAGGGCTTCGACACCGCGCTCGAGGAGCGCGACGACGAGGCCCACCCGCCGACCCGCTCCTACGCCACCGAGGTGCTGGCCGAGGCCGAGACCGCCGAGGCCGCGCTCGCCCGCTTCGAGCAGACGGGCGCTCCCCGCGGCGCGACCGGTGTGGTCGACGACGACGCGACCGAGGTCATCCGGCTCGACCGCCTCGACGTGGCGCCCGCCGTCCCGATCCCGCCCGTCATCGAGACCGGCCCGATCGCGCCCCTCGCCGAGGAGGACCCGACCGCCGGCTTCGACTCCTCGTTCGAGGACGACGCGCCGTACCGCCTCCCCTCGGCGGCCGCCCTCTCGACGGGTACGCCCTCCAAGGCGCGCTCGGCGGCCAACGACGAGATGGTCCGCGCCATCACCGAGGTGCTGCAGCAGTTCAACGTGGATGCGACGGTCACCGGCTTCTCCCGCGGCCCGACCGTCACCCGCTACGAGATCGAACTCGGCCCCGGCGTCAAGGTCGAGCGCGTCACCGCGCTCAGCAAGAACCTCTCCTACGCCGTCGCCAGCAACGAGGTCCGGATCCTCTCCCCGATCCCGGGCAAGAGCGCGATCGGCGTCGAGATCCCCAACACGGACCGCGAGATCGTCTCGCTGGGCGACGTCCTCCGCTCGCCGGCCTCGACGACGTCCACGCACCCGATGACCATCGGCGTCGGCAAGGACGTCGAGGGCGGCTACGTCGTGGCGAACCTCGCCAAGATGCCGCACCTCCTGGTCGCCGGCTCCACCGGCTCCGGCAAGTCCAGCTTCGTCAACTCGATGATCACGAGCCTGCTGATGCGCGCGCGCCCGCAGGACGTGCGCATGGTCCTGATCGACCCCAAGCGCGTGGAGCTCACCATCTACGGCGGAGTGCCGCACCTGATCACTCCGATCATCACGAACCCCAAGAAGGCCGCCGAGGCGCTGCAGTGGGTCGTGAAGGAGATGGACATGCGCTACGACGACCTGGCGTCGTTCGGGTTCCGCCACATCGACGACTTCAACGCGGCCGTCCGCGCCGACGAGATCAAGCTCCCCGCGGGCAGCAGCCGCGTCCTCAAGCCGTACCCGTACCTCCTCGTGGTGGTCGACGAGCTCGCCGACCTGATGATGGTCGCCCCGCGCGACGTCGAGGACTCGATCGTGCGCATCACCCAGCTCGCGCGCGCCTCGGGCATCCACCTCGTGCTGGCCACGCAGCGGCCGAGCGTCGACGTGGTGACCGGCCTCATCAAGGCGAACGTGCCCAGCCGCCTCGCCTTCGCGGTGACCAGCGTGACCGACTCGCGGGTCATCCTCGACCAGCCGGGAGCCGACAAGCTCATCGGGCAGGGCGACGGCCTCTTCCTCCCCATGGGCACCAACAAGCCGATGCGCGTCCAGGGCGCCTGGGTCCGCGAGGACGAGATCGCGAAGGTCGTCGAGCACGTCACCCGTCAGGCGCAGCCCGAGTACCGCCAGGACATCACCGTGCAGGCGCAGCGCAAGGAGATCGACTCCGACATCGGGGACGACCTCGAGCTGCTGGTCGCGGCGGCCGAGCTCGTCGTCAGCACGCAGTTCGGCTCGACCTCGATGCTGCAGCGCAAGCTCCGCGTCGGCTTCGCCAAGGCCGGCCGACTGATGGACCTGCTCGAGTCGCGCGAGGTCGTCGGCCCCTCCGAGGGGTCGAAGGCCCGCGACGTGCTGGTCACCGCCGAGCAGCTGCCGGGCGTCCTCGCGCGGATGCGCGGCGAGGACCCGGGCGAGGGGCCGGCCGCGACGTCCTCGGTCGCCCCGGACCCGTATGCGGATCCGCTGGCCGAGCCGACGGGGCCCGCCGCCACCGACTACCACGACGACGACGAGGGGTCCGGCGAGGACGCCTGGACGCTGACGGGACGCGAGTGACCGTCCCGGTCGCCCGCACTGCGAGGAACGGCGGAGCACGATGACCCACCCCACCGCACCGGCTCCGGCCGCGTCGGGCAACTGGAACCTGCCGAACGCGATCACGGTCGTCCGGATCCTGCTGGCGCCCGTCTTCTTCTGGCTCCTGCTGGCCGACGGGGGGCAGGACGGCGGGATCCGGATCGCCGCGGCGCTCCTCTTCATCGTCGCTATCGCCACGGACGGCATCGACGGGCACATCGCCCGGAGCCGGGGCCTCGTGACCGATCTCGGCAAGCTCCTGGATCCGATCGCCGACAAGGTGCTCACCGGCGCGGCGCTCGTCGGGCTCTCGATCCTCGCGGAGCTGCCGTGGTGGGTGACGATCGTCATCCTCGTGCGCGAGATCGGCATCACCGTGTTCCGGATGGCCGTGCTCTCGGACCGGGTGATCCCGGCGTCGCGGGGCGGCAAGCTCAAGACGATCGTGCAGTCGATCGCGATCTCCCTTGCTCTGCTGCCGCTCTGGGCCGTCCTCGGCGAGTGGGTCCACTGGCTGAACGGCATCACGATGACGGCCGCGGTGGTGCTCACGGTCGCCACCGGGATCGACTACCTCGCCGACGCCGCCCGCCAGAGCCGGGCCGCCCGGTCGACGCGGTGACGGCCGCGCAGCTGATCGCCGAGCTCCGGCGGCGGGGTGTCGACCTCGCCGTCGCGGAGTCGCTCACCGGCGGCGCGCTCAGCTCCGCCCTCGTGGAGGTGCCCGGCGCCTCCGCCGTGTACCGCGGGGGAGTGGTGAGCTATGCCACCGACCTCAAGGACCGGCTCCTCGGGGTCGACGCGCGCGTTCTCGGCGAGCGGGGTCCCGTCGATCCCGGAGTCGCCGTGCAGATGGCGCGCGGAGCGTCCTCGCGGCTCGCAGCCGACGGGCGTCCGACGCTCGGCCTGGCGACGACGGGGGTCGCCGGTCCGGATCCGCAGGGGGATGCGGCCGTCGGCACCGTCTTCGTGGCGGCCGTCCTCGGCGAGGACGAGCTCGTCCGTGAGCACCGGTTCGACGGAGACCGCGCCGCGATCCGCGCCGCCTCGGTCGACGCGGCTCTTGCCCTCGGCGCGGAGCTGATCTCCCGCGGCCCATGAGGCGGATACCCAGCCGGGGCCCTTCGGGAATCGGAATGCGCCGCATTGCGGCCCGGTTACAACTGGTGTCGCTCACACGCAAAGTCCAGTCATCCGGTATTAGAGTCGACACCATACGAACCGGGTAGTGAACAGCTATCCGGTTCTCTCGTCCCAGCCCCCCGATCACCCGCTCCGGAATCTCCGGCGCTCGTGCTCGCGGTGCAGGTGCACGACATGCGGTTGACGTGGAGAAGGAGGGTCCAGTGGTTCTAGTTCGTCAGGAGATCGGCGATGTCCTCAGGGACTTTCGCCTGCAGAAAGGTCGTACGCTCCGTCAGGTGGCGAGCAAGGCGAGCGTTGCGCTCGGCTACCTGAGCGAGGTCGAACGCGGTCAGAAGGAGGCCTCCTCGGAGATCCTCGCCTCTGTCGCCGACGCCCTCGACACCCCCATCTCGGTGATCATGCGCGAGGTCGGCGATCGTCTCGCCGTCATCGAGGGCATCGACACCATCCCCGACACCATCCCGGCCGACATGGTCGCCGGCTTCGACGCGGACCTCGTCACGCAGTAGTCGGATTCCGTCCCCTCCACTCACCGCACCCGTTCCACGCGAAGGGCGCCCAGGCTCCGGCCGGGCGCCCTTCGGCGTTCCCGGGGGAGTGCGGCTTCCGGGCAGCGGCTACCGTGGACGCATGCGCTTGAGCGAGTTCCGGCAGCTGGTGGACGACGAGTTCGGCGGCGCCTACGCCCGTGTCCTGGTCTCGGACCTCGTGCTGACCGAGCTCGGGGGCCGCACCGCCGAGCGCGCCCTCGCGGACGGATCGGAGCCGCGCGAGGTCTGGCTCGCCCTCTGCCGCGCCAACGACGTCCCGGAGGCCCGGTGGCACGGCGTGGATCCGCGGAAGCGCCACCGCTGACGCTCCCGTCGCCGAAGCCGTGTTCGACACGCCGACGGCTGGTGCTCGAATCCGTGTTCGAACGGGTCTAGGCTCCTCCACAGAAGCAGGATCGGCTCCGTCTCCACGGAGTCGCTCTCGCTCGGCCCCGATGTCGGTGGTCGGGCGTACCGTCGGAGACACCTGAACGGACCTGCTTCACCGCCTTGTCGCAGCCGGCCGGCACTGTCACTCCGACAGCCACCGGCATGTCGCGACAGCCTGTAGGCGACACCACCACGAACACGAGAGCGAGACGGCCATGCCCAGTTCCTCCGACCGCGAGAAGTCCCTCGAGACCGCACTCGCCCAGATCGACCGCCAGTTCGGCAAGGGCGCCGTCATGCGCCTCGGCAGCGACGACCGCGCTCCCGTCGAGGTGATCCAGACCGGTTCGATCGCGCTCGACGTCGCGCTCGGGATCGGCGGGCTCCCGCGCGGCCGCATCGTCGAGATCTACGGCCCCGAGTCCTCCGGAAAGACCACCCTCACCCTGCACGCGATCGCGAACGCGCAGCGCAACGGCGGCATCGCCGCCTTCATCGACGCGGAGCACGCGCTCGACCCCGAGTACGCCAAGAAGCTCGGCGTCGACATCGACTCCCTCCTCGTGTCGCAGCCCGACACCGGAGAGCAGGCGCTCGAGATCGCCGACATGCTCGTGCGCTCGGGCTCGATCGACCTCATCGTGATCGACTCCGTCGCGGCCCTCGTGCCGCGTGCCGAGATCGAGGGCGAGATGGGCGACTCCCACGTCGGCCTGCAGGCGCGCCTCATGTCCCAGGCGCTGCGCAAGCTGACCGGCGGACTGAACACCACGAACACCACGATGATCTTCATCAACCAGCTGCGCGAGAAGATCGGCGTCTTCTTCGGAAGCCCCGAGACCACGGCGGGCGGCAAGGCGCTCAAGTTCTACGCGTCGGTCCGCCTCGACATCCGCCGCATCGAGACGCTGAAGGACGGCACCGACGCGGTCGGCAACCGCACGCGCGTCAAGGTCGTGAAGAACAAGATGGCCCCGCCCTTCAAGCAGGCCGAGTTCGACATCCTCTACGGCGTCGGCATCTCCCGCGAGGGCAGCCTGATCGACTTCGGCGTCGAGCACGAGATCGTCCGCAAGTCGGGCGCCTGGTACACCTACGACGGCGACCAGCTCGGTCAGGGCAAGGAGAAGGCGCGCCAGTTCCTCATCGACAACCCCGATGTGGCCGCCGAGATCGAGAAGCGCATCCTGGTCAAGCTCGGCGTGATCGTCGACCCGAACGCGGCCGTCGAGGCCGCGCCGGTCGCGATCGAGACCAAGCAGCCCGTGCGCAAGGGCGCCTAGCCCGTGGCGGAGAAGGCCGCGGAGGGGGCGAAGGGCCGCCCCGTGGCCTTCCTGCCCTGGGTCGACCGGGGTGCGGCGGGCGACGACGGCTGGGCTCCGGCGGCGCCGGACGCCGACGGGGCCGGGTCGCTTCCGGATCCGTCCGGAGCCGGAACGCCGCGTACCAGTGCTCCCGGGGCGGCCGCAGGCGGGTCGGAAGGCTCCGCCGTCGGGGGCGCCGCGTCTCCGGCCTCCGAGCGGATCGCCGAGCTCTCGGCTCATGTCGCCCGGCGCGCGCCGGCGTTCGTCGAGAACGCGGACGACGAGGACGACGACGACGCGATCGAGATCCCGGAGGAGATCGATCCCGAGCAGGTCGCGGATCGGATCGTACGGGGGCTCTCCCGCAAGAGCCTCTCGGTCGCCGAGGTCGAGGCGCGCCTCTACACGGAGGGCGTCGCCGAGAAGGACGCCCTCGAGATCCTCGAGCGCTTCACGCGCTTCGGCTACCTCGACGACCTCCGCATGGCGGAGCAGCTGGTCGTCTCGCTCCGTGACCGCAAGAAGCTCGGCCGCTCCTCCATCCAGCAGGAGCTGCGCGCGCGGAAGATCGACCCCGAGGCGATCGCGTCAGCGCTCGACGAGCTGGACGGCGACGACGAGTACCGCACGGCGCTCGAGCTCGCGCGCAAGCGCCTGCCGAGCCTGCGCTCTCTCTCCGACGAGGTCGCCGAGCGCCGGCTCACGGGATTCCTCGCGCGCCGCGGCTACGCCGGCGGACTCGTGCAGCGCGTCGTCCGCGAGACGATCCGCAAGCCGGGGTCGAGCGTCCGCTTCCGCTGACACGGCGGGCCGGGAGCGGTCCGACCGGAGCGTAGAATCCCACACCATGAGCACGCTCGGTACCGCCCCGTCGCCCGTCGCCGAGACCCGGCCGAGGACCTACGAGGTCCGTACGTTCGGGTGCCAGATGAACGTGCACGACTCCGAGCGGCTGAGCGGTTCGCTCGAGGCGGCGGGCTACGTGTCCGCCGATGGAGCCGAGGCCGACGTCGTCGTGATCAACACCTGCGCGGTGCGCGAGAACGCCGACAACAAGCTCTACGGCAACCTCGGCCACCTCGCGTCGGTGAAGCGCCGACACGAGGGGATGCAGATCGCGGTCGGCGGCTGTCTCGCGCAGAAGGACAAGAACGTCATCCTCGACCGCGCCCCGTGGGTCGACGTGGTCTTCGGCACGCACAACATGGGCGCCCTACCTAGCCTGCTCGAGCGCGCCCGCCACAACGACGAGGCGCAGCTCGAGATCCTCGAATCGCTCGATGTCTTCCCCTCCACGCTCCCCACGAAGCGCGACTCGACCTACAGCGGCTGGGTCTCGATCTCGGTCGGCTGCAACAACACCTGCACCTTCTGCATCGTCCCCTCGCTCCGCGGCAAGGAGAAGGACCGGCGTCCCGGCGACGTGCTCGCCGAGATCCAGGCGCTCGTGGACGACGGCGCGATCGAGGTCACCCTTCTCGGCCAGAACGTGAACTCCTACGGCGTCGAGTTCGGCGATCGCCAGGCGTTCTCGAAGCTGCTCCGCGCGGCGGGCACCATCGACGGGCTCGAGCGGATCCGCTTCACGAGCCCCCATCCCGCGGCCTTCACCGACGACGTGATCGACGCCATGGCCGAGACGCCGGCGGTGATGCCGCAGCTGCACATGCCGCTCCAGTCCGGCTCCGACCGCATCCTCAAGGCGATGCGCCGCTCCTATCGCTCCGAGAAGTTCCTCGGGATCCTCGACCGGGTCCGCGATCGCATCCCGCACGCGGCGATCAGCACCGACATCATCGTGGGCTTCCCCGGCGAGACGGAGGCCGACTTCCAGGAGACCCTGCGGGTGGTCGAGACGGCCCGCTTCGCCTCCGCCTTCACCTTCCAGTACTCCATCCGGCCCGGCACCCCGGCCGCGACGCTGCCCGACCAGATCCCCAAGGCGGTCGTCCAGGAGCGCTACGAGCGGCTCGTCGCCCTGCAGGACGCGATCAGCGAGCAGGAGAACCGCGCGGTCGTCGGCCGAGAGGTCGAGGTCCTCGTCGCGACCGGCGAGGGCCGCCGCGACACGGAGACGCACCGGCTGAGCGGACGCGCCGAGGACAGCCGTCTGGTGCACTTCGACGTGCCCGAGGGCTCCGAGCAGCCGCGTCCCGGAGACGTGGTCTCCGTCCGGGTCACCCGTGCCGCCCCCTTCTACCTCCTGGCGGATTCGCCCGACGGCGCGCCGCTCCGCATCCGCCGCACCCGCGCGGGCGACGCCTGGGACCGGGCGCAGACCGAGTCCTGCGGAGTTCCGGCCGCCCCGGGCGCGAGCGGGGCGCCCCGGGTCTCGCTGGGCCTGCCGTCGCTGCGCGTGCGCGACGCCGGCACGCTGACGACGCCGATCTACGACGCCCTCGATGGCGAGCGCTGAGACCGGAGCCCCCGATACCGCGCCGGAGCTCATCGCGGTCGTCGGCGCGACCGGCACGGGCAAGTCCGACCTCTCGCTCGAGCTCGCCGAGGCGATCCGGCAGGACGGCGGCGCCGCTGAGATCGTGAACGCCGACGCGATGCAGCTCTACCGCGGGATGGACATCGGCACCGCGAAGCTGCGCGCCGACGAGCGGCGGGGCGTCCCGCACCATCTGCTCGACGTCCTCGGCGTGACGGAGGAGGCGTCTGTCGCCCGCTACCAGAGCGAGGCGCGGCGCGTGATCGAGAGCGTGCTGGCGCGCGAGGCGACGCCGATCCTGGTCGGGGGCTCCGGCCTGTACGTCTCCAGCGTCGTCTTCGAGTTCTCGTTCGCGGGCACCGACCCGGCCGTCCGGCGCCGGCTCGAGGAGACCGCCGAGCGGGAGGGCCTGGGCGCCCTCGTCGAGCGGCTGCGCCGGATCGACGCCGGAGTGGCCGAGCGGATCGGTCCGCACAACGCCCGGCGCATCGTCCGCGCGCTCGAGATCGCGGAGCTGAACGGCGGGAGCACGCACAGCGCGCTGATGTCCGACGAGCCGGTTCGGTGGCGCCCCGCCTCGATCCTGTCCCTCGAGGCTCCGCGGGAGGAGCTGGTGCAGCGCCTCGACCGGCGGGTGGAGCGGATGTGGGCGGCCGGGATGCTCGACGAGGTCGAGCGGCTCGTCCCCCTCGGCCTGGAGCGCGGCGTCACAGCCGGGCGGGCCATCGGGTACGCCCAGGCGCTCGCCCAGCGTGCCGGCGTCCTCCGCGAGGAGGAGGCGATCGCGGCGACGCAGGCGCTCACGCGCCGCTACGCACGTCGGCAGAACAGCTGGTTCCGGCGCTACGCCGGCGCCCACCGGCTCCCGTACGACGCGCCGGACCTGGTGTCGCGGGCGCACGCCGCCGCCCAGGCCGCCGCTCCCGCTCCTCGCTAGGCTGTGCGCCATGACGATCGAGCTGCACTTCACCAAGGGCCAGGGCACCGGCAACGACTTCGTGCTCTTCAGCGACCCGGACGGTGAGGTCGACCTCTCGCCCGCGCAGATCGCGATGATCTGCGACCGCCACTTCGGCGTCGGCGCCGACGGCGTCATCCGTGCCGTCCGCTCCCGCGCGATCCCGGAGGGCGCCGCGGCTCTGGCCGAGGAGAGCGAGGCGGAGTGGTTCATGGACTACCGCAACGCCGACGGCTCGATCGCCGAGATGTGCGGCAACGGCATCCGCGTCTACGCCGCGTTCCTGCTCGCGGGCGGCCTCGCGGCGCTCGAGCCCGGCGACACCCTGCCGATCGGCACCCGCGCCGGCGTCCGCGACGTCACCCGCAGCGGTGCCGGGTTCCAGGTCGACCTCGGCCGCTGGGAGCTGGCGGGCGGCGAGCCCCTGGTGCGGGCGAAGGAGCTCAAGGTCGCGCGCCCCGGTCTCGGGATCGACCTCGGCAATCCGCACGTGGTCGTCGCCCTCAGCAACGACGAGGAGCTCGACTCCGCCGACCTCTCCTACATCCCGCAGCTCGACCCGGAGCCCGATGACGGCGCGAACGTCGAGTTCGTGGTTCCCGGCGAGCCCCTGGTCCACGACGGGATCGGGCGGATCCGGATGCGCGTGCACGAGCGCGGCAGCGGCGAGACCCTGAGCTGCGGCACGGGTGCCGCGGCGGCGGCACTGGCGGTGCGCTACTGGGCGGGAGCGCGCGCTCCGCAGGCCTGGCGCGTGGAGGTCCCGGGCGGCACGCTCGGCGTGACGATGTTCGCGTCGGAGGAGGGCGAGCACGTCGGGCTCTCCGGCCCGGCCGACCTCGTTTTCACCGGGACGATCCGGATCGACTGAGGACGCGGTCAGGCCAGGCGGGTCGTCCGGAGCACGCGGAAGCCCTTCGCCGAGGAGACGCGCTCCACGTCGAGCCGCCCGGCGAACGCGGCGCCCAGCCAGGTCTGGAGCGAGTCTGAGCCGAGGTTGCGCTGCACGACGAGCCAGGCGTCCGCGCCCTCCTCGAGCCGCGGCAGCCAGCGCTCGAGCAGGAGGTGCAGCTCCTCCTTGCCGATTCGGATCGGCGGGTTCGACCACACCGTGCGGAAGCGGACCTCGTCGGGAACATCCTCGGGCAGCACGGCGTTGACATTGAGGACGCCGAGTTCCTCGCAGTTGCGACGGACCAGCTCGAGCGCCCGCTGGTTGACGTCGACCGCCCACACCCGGGCGTCGGGGGAGGCAAGGGCGAGCGCGAGGGCGATCGGGCCCCAGCCGCAGCCGAGGTCCAGCAGGTCCCCGTCAGCGGGGGCGTCGGGCACCGCGCCCAGCAGGACGCGCGTGCCGAGATCGACGTGACCGGGGCTGAACACCCCTCCTGCCGTCGTGACCTCGAGGTCGCGACCGGCCAGGCGGGCCTGGATCCTGCGGGGCCGGAGGTCGCCGTCGGGAGTACTCGAGAAGTAGTGCTCGGCGGCCATGAGAAGTGAACCTATCAAGACCTGAGGAGTTAGTGTTATCCGGATGACGGAAGACCTGAACGAGACCGACACGACCGAGGCCGTGGACGTCGTCTCGAGGGTCCTGGCGAACGCGCAGTCGCGTTCGGCGGGGTACTCGCGCTTCGTCGCGGGTGGAGCCCAGGCGCTGCAGAGCGCCGGCCACGAGGGCGAGAACAGCGACGGCGAGCAGTTCGACCGCGATGATCGGCAGGCGCTGCGACGCGTCGCCGGCCTCTCGACCGAGCTCGAGGACGTCACGGAGGTCGAGTACCGCCAGCTGCGCCTGGAGAACGTCGTGCTCATCGGCGTGTACTCGCAGAACTCGCTGGAGGACGCGGAGAACTCGCTGCACGAGCTCGCAGCGCTCGCGGAGACGGCGGGAGCGACGGTCCTCGACGGCCTGCTCCAGCGCCGCCCGCACCCCGATCCGAGCACCTACCTCGGCAAGGGCAAGGCTCAGGAGCTCGCGGGGCTCGTCGCGGCCCTCGGCGCGGACACGGTCGTCGCCGACACCGAGCTCGCACCGAGCCAGCGCCGCGCGCTGGAGGACGTGGTGAAGGTCAAGGTGATCGACCGCACCGCGGTGATCCTCGACATCTTCAGCCAGCACGCGAAGAGCCGCGAGGGCAAGGCGCAGGTCGAGCTCGCGCAGCTCGAGTACCTGCTCCCGCGACTGCGCGGCTGGGGCGAGTCGATGTCCCGCCAGGCCGGCGGCCAGGTGGGCGCGGGAGCCGGAATGGGCTCGCGCGGTCCGGGTGAGACGAAGATCGAGCTCGATCGTCGCCGCATCCACACCCGCATGGCGCGCCTGCGCAAGCAGATCACGGCGATGAAGCCCGCCCGCGAGGCCAAGCGCGCGAACCGCAAGCGCAACGCCGTCCCCTCGGTGGCGATCGCGGGGTACACGAACGCCGGCAAGTCGAGCCTGCTGAACCGGATGACGCACGCGGGCGTCCTCGTCGAGAACTCGCTCTTCGCGACCCTCGACGCCACCGTCCGCAAGGCCCAGACGAAGGACGGGCGCCTCTACACGCTCGCCGACACGGTCGGCTTCGTGCGAGCGCTTCCGCACCAGCTCGTCGAGGCCTTCCGGTCGACGCTCGAGGAGGTCGCGGACTCCGATGTGATCGTCCACGTCGTGGACGCCTCCCACCCCGATCCGGCCGGGCAGATCGCCACCGTGCGCGACGTGATCGGCGAGGTGGGCGCCCGCAGCATCCCCGAGATCATCGCCTTCAACAAGGCCGATCTGGTGGACGAGGGCACGCGGCTGGTGCTGCGCGGTCTCGCTCCCGACGCGGTCTTCGTGTCGGCGCGCAGCGGCGAGGGCATCGACGAGCTGGAGGCGCGGATCGCCGAGATCCTGCCCGAGCCGGACGTCGAGATCGACCTGCTCGTGCCGTACGACCGGGGCGACGTGATCTCGCATCTGCACCGCAGCGGCCGGATCCTGTCGACGCAGTACGTCGAGGGCGGCACCCACGTGGTCGCCCTCGTGCACGCCGATCTGGCGGGCTCGCTCACCGAGTTCGCGGTTCCGCGCGCGGCCGTCCAGGCCTGATCGCCACCACCCGAGCGCCCGTCTCCCCGTCCGGGAGGCGGGCGCTCGGCGCATCCGGGAGGGGGTGCGGCGTCCCGCATCATCGACCCGCTCCGGCGGTCGGAGGGTTCGGCGATCTCGTGTCGGCAGCCCTCCTCCGCCTTCCCGTGACCGCGACGGAGGGGCGCGCGCCCCGATCGCCCGTGCCCGTCGAATGCAGGAGGGGCCCGACCGGCTGCACGCCGGTCGGGCCCCTCCTGCACGCCCGGTGTCAGACCGAGCGGAGGACCGCCACGATCTTCCCGAGCACCTCTGCCTCGTCGCCGAGGATCGGCTCGAAGTTGGAGTTGCGGGGCAGCAGCCAGGTGTGGCCGTCGCGCTGGCGCAGCACCTTGACGGTGGCCTCGCCGTCGAGCATGGCCGCCACGATCTCGCCGTTCTCGGCGGTGCGCTGCGAGCGGACCACGACCCAGTCGCCGTCGCAGATCGCGGCGTCGATCATCGACTCGCCGACGACCTTGAGCATGAAGAGCTCGCCCTTGCCGACGAGCTGCCGGGGAAGCGGGAACACCTCGTCGATCTGCTGGTCGGCCATGATCGGCACGCCCGCCGCGATCCGGCCGACGAGAGGGACCATCGCCGCGTCGCCGACCGTCGCGGTCGACTCGAACGACCCGTCGTCCTCCGTCGAGCTGGGGACGTCGATGAGGATCTCGAGGGCGCGGGGCCGGTTCGGGTCGCGGCGCAGGTAGCCGCTGAGCTCGAGCTGGTTGAGCTGGTGGGTGACGCTCGACAGCGAGGCGAGGCCGACCGCGTCGCCGATCTCGCGCATGCTCGGCGGGTAGCCGCGGCTCGACACCGAGCGCTGGATCGCGTCGAGGATCGCGAGCTGCTTGGCGCTCAGGCTCTTCCGGCGCCGGCCTGCGGCCGCCTTCGTCTTGGCGGCCGGGGTCCCGGCCCTCTGCGCGTCGCTCACGATGCTCCCTCTTCCCGGTGCGCACGCCGCGTGCGCGCCCGCCCGGTCGCGACCCGACAAGGAATGTCGGTGGTCGCTGCTCTACTACGACCAGGCTCTCGAAACTGTATCCGCCGGAACTCACGACTCGGAACATTCGTTCGAGTGTGTCGCGCGCGAGTCCGCCCGCGGATCAGCCGGAACGGTCCCTTGACCGCTCCGTCGTTCGAAGATACGTTCGGTACAGGCGTTCGGGGCGGCCCTCCCGGCCGAGGGCCTCCCCGAATCCCTGTTGAAAGGAGCGATCCCATGACCGCACAGCTCACCTCCCGCCCGCTCCAGCGCTCGTCCGCGGCTCGGCCCGTCGAGGTACTGCCGTCCGCTCCCGAGCCGATGAGCGCGTTCGGCGAAGCGCGGATCGTTCGCACCCGTCTGCGCCTCACGCGCCGCGGCCGCGCCGTGGTGGCCGCTCTGGGGGCCCTGCCGATCGTGGCGGGCGCCTTCGCCTTCGGGCTCAACGGCGGTGGAGCGGTCGCGTCGAGCGACGCCGCTGCGGTCGAGTTCCAGTACGTCACCGTTCACGCGGGCGAGTCGCTCTGGTCGCTCGCCGAGGAGCTCGCCCCGCAGGCGGACCCGCGCGACGTGGTCGACGACATCCTCTCCCTCAACCAGCTCTCGAGCGCGGGCGTCGAGCCCGGGCAGCGCCTCGCGGTCCCGGCCGAGTACGACACCGCTCGCTGAGCCGGGCTGCCCGGACGTCCGCGCCGGGTGCTTCGCTACCATTCCCTGGTGACGACTCTCGATGACCTGCCCCTCCGCGACGACCTCCGAGGCAGGCACCCGTACGGTGCACCCCAGGCGGTCGTGCCCGTCGCCCTCAACGTCAACGAGAACACCCACCCGGTCCCGGACGACGTGATCGCCGACATCGTCGGGCGGGTCACGGAGGCGCTGCGCACCGTCAACCGGTATCCCGACCGCGAGTTCCGAGAGCTGCGCGACTCCCTCGCCGGCTACCTCGGTCACGGGCTCACCGCGGACGGCGTGTGGGCTGCGAACGGATCGAACGAGGTGCTCCAGCACGTCCTTCAGGCGTTCGGCGGTCCCGGGCGCTCGCTGCTGGGGTTCGCGCCCACCTATTCGATGTACTCGATCCTCGCGTCGGGGAGCGGAACGGAGTGGATCCCCGCTCCTCGCGAGGCGGAGTTCGAGATCGGAGCCGAGTACGCCGCGGAGCAGGTGCGCCGGGCCCGGCCCGACATCGTCTTCCTCTGCGCTCCGAACAACCCGACCGGGACGCCGCTCGACCTCGCCGTGATCGAGGCGGTCTACGACGCGACCGACGGCATCGTCGTCGTCGACGAGGCGTACGCCGAGTTCGCGGGCAGGGGCGCGCCCACCGCGCTGAGCCTCCTCCCCGGGCGACCGCGCCTGCTCGTGTCCCGCACCATGAGCAAGGCCTTCGCCTTCGCCGGCGTCCGCCTGGGCTACCTCGCCGCCGACCCCGCGGTGATCGACGCGCTCCGCCTCGTCCGCCTCCCGTACCACCTGTCGGCCCTCACCCAGGCCGCCGCGACCGCCGCCCTCGCTCACGCCGACGAGATGCTCGCCATGGTCGGCGAGATCATCGTGCAGCGCGACCGGATGATCGACGGCCTGCGCGCCCTCGGCTACCGCCCGTACGCGACGGGCAGCAACTTCGTCCTCTTCGGCGGTGTCGCGGATCCGGCCGCCGTGTTCGAGGGCCTGCTCGCCCGCGGCGTCCTCATCCGCGACGTCGGCATCCCGAACCACCTCCGTGTCAGCGCCGGCACCGAGGAGGAGACGACCGCGTTCCTCGAGGCGCTCGCCTCCCTCCCCGCACCGTCGGCCGACGCCACGGTGGCGCTCTCGCGTGAGTGAGCTCCGCCCGGGGGCGGCGACGCGGCGCGAATAGACTGGGAGGCATGACCTCCCCGAGCGCCGCACCCGGGCGCACCGCCTCCCTCAGCCGTGCCACCAGCGAGTCGAGCATCGAGCTCTCCCTCGACCTCGACGGCACGGGCGTCGCCGATCTCGAGACCGGCGTGCCCTTCTTCGACCACCTGCTGACGGCGTTCGCGAAGCACTCGCTCACGGACCTGCACGTCCGGGCCCGCGGCGACATCGAGATCGACATCCACCACACCGCGGAGGACATCGGCATCGTGCTCGGCACGGCCATCCGTCAGGCGCTCGGCGACAAGGCCGGGATCTCCCGCTTCGGCGACGCGCTCGTCCCCCTCGACGAGGCGCTCGTGCAGGCCGTCGTCGACATCTCGGGGCGCCCCTACCTCGTGCACACCGGCGAGCCGGAGGGCTTCGCGCTGCACCTGATCGGCGGCCACTTCACCGGGTCGATGGTGCGCCACGTCTTCGAGGCGATCGCGTTCAACGCCGGCCTCACCGTGCACGTCACGGTGCTCGGCGGCAGGGACCCGCACCACATCGCCGAAGCGGAGTTCAAGGCGTTCGCCCGCGCCTTCCGTCAGGCCAAGGCCCTCGACCCGCTCGTCTCCGGCGTGCCGTCGACGAAGGGCGCGCTGTGAGCTCGGCCCGCCCCTCCGTCGTGGTCTACGACTACGGCTCGGGGAACGTGCACTCCGCCGTCAAGGCGCTCGAGCTCGCCGGGGCCGACGTCGAGCTGACGGGGGACCGGCAGCGGGCGCTGGAGGCGGACGGCCTCCTCGTGCCCGGCGTCGGCGCCTTCGATGCCGTGATGTCGGCGCTGACCCGCGCCCGCGGCGGCGAGATCATCGAGAAGCGCCTCGCCGGCGGGCGCCCCGTCCTGGGCATCTGCGTCGGGATGCAGGTGCTCTTCGAGCGCGGCGTCGAGCGCGGGGTCGAGAGCGAGGGCCTGGGCGAGTGGCCGGGGACGGTCGACCTACTCCCGGCCGAGGTCGTCCCGCACATGGGTTGGAACACAGTCTCCGCTCCCGAGGGATCGGTGCTCTTCGACGGCATCGCCGAGGAGCGCTTCTACTTCGTGCACTCCTACGGCGCCCGCGAGTGGTCGCTCGACGTGATGCCCCCGTTCCCGCGTCCCGCGGTCACCTGGGCCGATCACGGAGGCCCCTTCATCGCCGCGGTCGAGAACGGGCCGCTCTCGGCCACGCAGTTCCACCCCGAGAAGTCGGGGGCCGCCGGGCTCCGGCTGCTGGCCAATTGGCTGGGCACCCTCCGCACGAACTAGGATCGGCCGGTGGTCGGCGCCTCCAGGGGCCGGCACCGGCTCCGAGACTGAGGATGACGATGAGCGAGTTCACCAAGGCCCCGGGCCTGGTCCTCCTGCCCGCGATCGACGTGGCGGGCGGCAGGGCCGTGCGGCTCACGCAGGGCGAGGCCGGGACCGAGACCAACTACGGCGACCCGATCGACGCCGCGGGCGACTGGGCCGACCAGGGCGCGGAGTGGATCCACCTCGTCGACCTCGACGCCGCCTTCGGCCGCGGCGACAACCACGGCATCATGAAGAAGGTCATCCGGCAGGTGAAGGGCGTCAACGTCGAGCTCTCCGGCGGGATCCGCGACGACCGCAGCCTCGAGTCCGCGCTGAGCGCCGGCGCGAAGCGCATCAACCTCGGCACCGCGGCGCTCGAGAACCCCGAGTGGGCCGCGAGCGTCATCGCGCAGTACGGCGACCAGATCGCCGTCGGTCTCGACGTCCGGGGCACCACGCTCGCCGCGCGCGGCTGGACCAAGGAGGGCGGCGACCTCTGGCAGGTCCTCGACCGCCTGGAGGAGGCCGGCTGCACCCGCTACGTCGTCACCGACGTCACGAAGGACGGCACGCTCAAGGGCCCGAACCTCGAGCTCCTCGAGCAGGTCATGGCCCGCACCCACCGCCCCGTGATCGCCTCGGGCGGCATCTCGAACCTCGACGACATCGCCGCTCTGCGCGACCTCGTGCCCCAGGGGCTCGAGGGCGCGATCGTCGGCAAGGCGCTGTACGCGGGCGCGTTCACGCTCGCGGAGGCCCTGGATGTCGCATCCGAGTGAGCCCCGCCCGCTCCCGGCGCATCTGACCGACTCGGCCGGCACCCCCTGGGCGGGCCGGCACTTCGAGCCGAGCGCAGCACCGGAGGACGACGGAAGCGCCCCGGAGGCGCTGGTCGCAGCGCTCGAGTCCTTCACCCGCGGCACTCGCGGCCCGGAGGCCGTGGTCGACGCGATACGCACGTCCCGCCTGCTCATCCCGCTGGTCGCCCGCCTCGGCGAGGAGGCCGAGGGGGTCGGGGGACTCCGGGCGGACAAGACGCAGGAGCTCGCGATCGTCACGGTCGCCGGACCCGACGGACGCACGGTGCTCCCCGTCTTCAGCGGCGTCGAGAGCATGCGCCGGTGGGACCCGGCCGCCCGTCCCGTCCCTGTCGACGGGCGCCGCGCGGCCCTGGCGGCCGTCGCGGAGGGCACCGAGGTGATGGTCCTCGATCCCGCGTCCGAGCGGGAGTTCGCGGTCCGGCGCCCGGCCCTCTGGGCGATCGCGGAGGGCGGCGACTGGCGGCCGGCCCCTGCCGATGCGGAGGTGCTCCTGGCTCTGCGCGCGGCTGCGGAGGGGGAGCGGGCGGTCGCCTCGCTCGAGGTGCGCGCGGGAGACCCGGAGCAGCGCCTCGCGGGCCCCGAGCTCGTGGTGGTCCTGAGCCTGCGCCCGGGGCTCGATCAGGACGCGCTCGGCGCCCTCGTCGCGCGCCTGGGGGAGCGGTGGGCGGCCGACGAGACCGTCGCGCAGCGCGTCGACTCGATGACGCTGCAGCTCGCCGCCGCCCGCTGACTCCCGATCAGGTGACCGGGCCGGTCCACTTCTCGCCCGGGCCCTTGCCGATCGGGTCGGCGATCGGGGACGCCTCACGGAACGCGAGCTGGAGGGTGCGGAGGCCGTCGCGCAGGCTCCGGGCGTGCATGTCGCTGATGTCGGGCGCCCCGGCCGTGACCAGGCCCGCGAGCGCGTTGATGAGCTTGCGCGCCTCGTCGAGGTCGACCTGCGCTCCGGGCTCGTCGGCGAGCCCGCACTTGACGGCGGCCGCGCTCATCAGGTGCACGGCGGCGGTGGTGATGATCTCCACCGCCGGGACCTCCGCGATGTCGCGCGCGGCCTCCACGTCGGAGGCTCCGCCGTCCTCGCCGAATCGTCGCGTGTAGTCGTCGTCGTACTGGGCCATGGGTCCTTCGTTCGTCGTCCGTGGTGGAGGGGCGCGGCCGCCGGAGCAGAGGATCGAGGGGCGGCCGGATCCGGTCTGTCGGGCGGGCCGCCGGTCTGCTATGGTTGTCCGGGCTCCGAGGCATGTCCTCGGTTCGAAAGTGGAGATTCTCCCACCCGCGCTTGACCGCTTGACAAGGTTACCGGGTCAGAAGCACTCCGCCCCCGAGGGTCGTCAGACCACCGGAGGCAGGGCTGCGGCTCTCGAGGTCCGCCTCGGGAACCGCGTCACAGGGTGCGAGCGCCGTGCTGCAGGCACGACGTGGACGGGACGATCACCTCTCTCGGGTGCGCTGGAGAAGACTCCGGCAGCGCAGCTGCACTCACCGAGATCAGAGGAGAAACGCAATCAGCGATCCCCGTACCAACGACCGTATCCGCGTCCCCGAGGTCCGCCTCGTGGGTCCCGCAGGAGAACAGGTCGGCGTCGTCAAGATCGAGGTCGCCCTGCGACTCGCGCAGGACGCAGACCTGGACCTGGTCGAGGTCGCCCCCAACTCCAAGCCGCCCGTGGCCAAGATCATGGACTACGGGAAGTTCAAGTACGAGCAGGCTCAGAAGCTCAAGGAAGCCCGTCGCAACCAGGCGAACACGATCCTCAAGGAGGTCCGTTTCCGCCTGAAGATCGACAAGCACGACTACGAGACCAAGCGCAAGCGCGCCGAGGGCTTCCTCAAGGCCGGCGACAAGGTCAAGGCGATGATCCTCTTCCGCGGTCGCGAGCAGTCGCGCCCCGAGATGGGCGTCCGCCTGCTCCAGCGCTTCGCGGAGGACGTCGCCGAGTTCGGCCAGGTCGAGTCCACCCCGACCATCGACGGTCGCAACATGGTGATGGTCATCGGCCCGCTGAAGAACAAGTCCGAGGCGAAGGCCGAGGCCAATGCGGTCCGCGCCGCTCGTCGCGAGGCCAACACCCCCGAGGACACGGCCGAGGCCGAGTCCGTCTAGTACTTCGCCGCCCCGGCCTCGGGGCCGGTGGACGCCCCGCTCGCGGGGCACCGGTTTCGCCCCGCCGAGCGCGGAGTGACGTTCACAAGGAGAGAACATGCCCAAGATGAAGACCCACTCGGGTGCCAAGAAGCGCTTCAAGGTGACCGGCTCCGGCAAGGTCATGAAGCAGCAGGCCGGCATGCGTCACAACCTGGAGTCCAAGTCCAGCGTTCGCACGCGCCGCCTCAACCAGGACCAGGTCCTCGCCCCGCAGGACGCCAAGGTCGCCAAGAAGCTTCTCGGTCTGTAGCCCACCGCCGGCGCAGCCCGCTGCGCCGCGTGGTCGCTACTCAGCCGACACGGATCGATAGGAAGAAACAGCAATGGCAAGAGTGAAGAGGGCCGTCAACGCCCACAAGAAGCGTCGCGTCATCCTCGAGCGCGCCTCGGGCTACCGCGGCCAGCGGTCGCGCCTCTACCGCAAGGCGAAGGAGCAGGTCACCCACTCCCTCGTCTACTCGTACCGCGACCGCCGCGCCAAGAAGGGCGAGTTCCGTCGTCTCTGGATCCAGCGCATCAACGCCGCGTCCCGCGCGAACGGCCTGACCTACAATCGCTTCATCCAGGGCCTCGCCCTGGCCGGCGTCCAGGTCGACCGCCGCATCCTCGCGGACCTCGCGATCACCGAGCCGGCCACGTTCGCCTCGCTCGTCGCGACCGCGAAGAGCGCGCTGCCCGCCGACACCTCGGCGCCCAAGGCCGCAGCGTAGTCAGCAGGGCTTCCCGGAGGGGGTCGCGACCGAGAGGTCGCGGCCCCCTCCGTCGTCCGCAGGCCCTTCCGCGCCGTGTCTGCGGGGGCGGCGATCACCGCGCCGATAGGCTCGCCGCATGCTCGACAACCCCCGCTCTCCCCGTGTCCGCTCCGTGGCGAAGCTCACCCGCCGCCCGGCCCGGCTCGAGACGGGGCTCTTCCTCCTCGAGGGCCCGCAGGCACTCTCCGAGGCGCTGCAGTACCGCCCGGAGCTGATCGTCGAGTCGTTCGCGACTCCGACCGCTCTGGAGCGCCACCCCGAGATCGTCGCCGCCGCCGCCGAGGCGGAGGTGGAGATCGAGTACGTGACCGAGGACGTCCTCGACGCGATGGCCGACACCGTCACTCCGCAGGGCTTCGTCGCGGTCTGCCGTCAGTTCCCCACGTCGCTCAAGGACGTCGTCGCCTCCGAGCCGCGTCTCGTGGCGGTGCTCGAGGAGGTCCGCGATCCGGGCAACCTCGGCACGATCATCCGGGCCGCCGACGCCGCCGGCGCCGACGCGGTCGTGCTGTCCGGCCGCTCGGTCGACCTCTACAACCCCAAGGTCGTGCGCTCCACGACGGGTTCGCTCTTCCACCTCCCGGTCGCGGTCGGCGCCGACCTCGCCGACGTGCTGGGCCGGCTCCGCGGCGTGGGCCTCCGCTCCGTCGCGGCCGACGTGAAGGGGGAGGACATGCTCGACGTCCGCGCCCGCGGGGACCTCGCCCAGCCGACCGTCTGGGTCTTCGGCAACGAGGCGCGCGGCCTCGAGGACGAGTCGCTCGCCCTCGTCGACGGCGTGGTCGCGGTGCCCATCTACGGGGCGGCGGAGTCGCTCAACCTCGCGACCGCGGCCTCCGTCTGCCTGTACGAGAGCGCCTTCGCGCTGCGTTCCTGAGAGGAACCGGGCCGAGGGTGCCGCGAACCTGGAGAACAGGGTGCGTTGTTACCCTTCGGTTAAGAATTCCCTCATGATTTGACCGGCCCATCCCCGTGTGCTTCTCTGACGGCATGGTCACAGCCCCGCAAGACGAGCGCGCCGCCGCTCCCGCCGGTGAACCCCTCGTCGTCCTCTCCGGGGTGCAGAAGCACTACGGCGACTTCCAGGCTCTGAAGGACATCGATCTGACGGTGCACCGGGGCGAGGTCGTCGTGGTCCTCGGCCCCTCCGGATCCGGCAAGTCGACGCTCTGCCGCACGGTCAACCGGCTCGAGACGATCTCGGGCGGCACCATCACCATCGACGGGCAGAAGCTCCCGGAGGAGGGCAAGGGCCTCGCCGCGCTCCGCGCCGACGTCGGGATGGTCTTCCAGTCGTTCAACCTCTTCGCGCACAAGACGATCCTCGAGAACGTCACCCTCGGCCCGATCAAGGTCCGCGGGCTCTCCCGCAAGGACGCGGAGGCCCAGGCCACGGCGCTGCTCGACCGGGTCGGCGTCGGCCACCAGGCCGCCAAGACCCCGGCCCAGCTCTCCGGCGGGCAGCAGCAGCGCGTCGCGATCGCGCGGGCGCTGGCGATGAAGCCCAAGGTGATGCTCTTCGACGAGCCGACCTCGGCGCTCGATCCCGAGATGATCAACGAGGTCCTGGACGTGATGGTCGGGCTCGCCAAGGACGGGATGACGATGATCGTCGTCACCCACGAGATGGGATTCGCCCGGAAGGCCGCCGACCGCGTCGTGTTCATGGCCGACGGCGAGATCCTCGAGGACACCGACCCGGAGTCGTTCTTCACCGCGCCCCGCACCGACCGGGCCAAGGACTTCCTCTCCAAGCTCATCACGCACTAGAAGCGCGATCAGCAGCCACCAGGCAGGTCGGACCCGTGACCCGGGAGCCGACCCGACATCGCCCGCTCCGGCGGGCCGAACCCCAGGAAGGACGATCATGCGCACCAGGCTCATGTTCATGACCGCGGGACTCGCAGCAGCGACCCTCGCCCTCGCCGGCTGCTCCGGCGACTCCGGAACCGCCGGCGGCGGCGCCGGTGGAGGCTCCGAGGGAGGGACCTCCGCGTACGAGGTCGCCTCCGACGTCACTCTCGAGGGCAGCCCGACCTTCGACGCGATGACCGCGGACGGCAAGGTCGTCATCGGCGTCAAGGAGGACCAGCCCGGGCTGGGCTACCTCGACGCGGCGACCGGCGAGCGCTCCGGCTTCGACATCGAGATCGCCAAGTGGACCGCCGCCTCGCTCGGCTTCGCGGCCGACGCCATCGAGTTCAAGGCGATCCCGTCGGCCAACCGCGAGGCGTCGATCGTGAACGGCGACATCGACTACTACGTCGGCACCTACTCGATCACCGACAAGCGCAAGGAGCAGGTCGGCTTCGCCGGACCCTACTTCGAGACCGGCCAGCAGCTGCTCGTCGCGGCCGACAACGACACGATCACCGGACCGGACGACCTCACCGCCGACACCACCGTGTGCTCGGCCACCGGCTCCACCCCGATCCAGAACATCCGCACCAACTACCCCGAGGTGAAGACCGAGGAGTTCGACACGTACTCGCAGTGCGTGGACGCGCTCGCCGACGGCACCGTCGACGCCGTCACCACCGACGGCGCGATCCTGATCGGCTACGCCGCTCAGCGGCCCGACGAGCTCAAGGTCGTCGGAGAGCCCTTCAGCACCGAGCTGTACGGCATCGGCCTGCCCAAGGACGACGACGCCCTGCGCCACTTCGTCAACGGCATGCTGACCGACGGCGGCGAGACCTGGAGCGCGATCTACGACGAGACGCTCGGCCAGTCCGGCACGACCGTCACCCAGCCGGCGGTGAACGACTACTAGGAGGCGCCCCGGGCGGCCCGACCGCCGCCCGGGGGTCCCCCCTCCTCGACCACCACCACCGCTCCGACAGAAGGGCCAGCCGCATGGATGTCCTGTTGAACAACCTCGACGTCTACGTCCCGGCCTTCGGCAACACCCTGATCCTCTTCAGCGTCTCGCTCGTGTTCGCCCTGCTGATCGGCACGGTGGTCGGCGCGATGCGCGTCTCGCCCGTCCCGATCGCCCGCGCGGTCGGCACGGTGTACGTGAACACCATCCGGAACACCCCGCTCACGCTGGTGATGTTCTTCTTCGCCTTCGGCTACCCCAAGCTCGACCTGCCGCAGGTGGACTACACGAACCTGGCGATCTGCGCCCTCAGCCTCTACACCGCGACCTACGTCGCGGAGGTGCTGCGCTCGGGCATCAACACCGTGCCGATCGGCCAGGCCGAGGCCGCCCGCGCGATCGGCCTCGACTTCGGCCTCACGATGACGCAGGTCGTCCTGCCCCAGGCCTTCCGCTCCGTGATCCCGCCGCTCATGAGCGTCCTGATCGCGCTGCTGAAGAACACCACCGTCGCCGCCGGCTTCTCGGTCGCGGAGGCGGGCACCATCGTCCGCGTCCTCAACGAGCGCGGCGAGAACAGCCTGATCGTCGTCCTCTGGGTGGCCCTGGTCTTCGTGGTCCTGGTCACCCTGCTCTCGCTCGTCCAACGTCAGCTCGAGAAGAAGTGGAGGGTCGCCCGATGAGCTCCGTCCTCTTCGACAACCCCGGCCCCCGGGCCGTCGTGCGCAACCGCGTCATCGGCGTCGTCGTCGTCCTGCTGATCGCGGCGTTCCTCGGCTTCGTGGTCTGGCGCTTCGCGGAGTCCGGCCAGTTCGACGCCTCCAAGTGGCGCGCGTTCGGCTACCCGCTGGTCTGGCAGAGCATCGGCGGCGCCCTCGGCCGCACGCTCGCGGCCTTCGCCACGGCGGGCGTCGCCAGCCTCGTCCTCGGCCTCCTCCTGGCGATCGGCCGGCTCTCGGACCGGCGCTGGATCAACGTCCCCGTCACGCTCTTCATCGAGCTGTTCCGGGCGATCCCCGTCCTGATCCTGATGATGCTGATGTACTACGGCCTGCCGTTCGCTGGCCTCAAGCTCAGCCCCTACCTCGCCGTCGTCATCGCCCTGACCCTCTACAACGGCTCCGTCTTCTCCGAGATCTTCCGCGCCGGCATCGAAGCCCTCCCGCGAGGACAGAAGGAGGCGGGCTACGCGATCGGCCTGCGCAAGTCCGGCGTGATGCGGCTCATCCTGTTCCCCCAGGCGATCCGCTCGATGCTGCCCGTGATCATCGCCCAGCTCGTCGTCGCCCTCAAGGACACGGCGCTCGGCTCGATCATCACCTACAACGAGCTGCTGTACTACGCGCGCTACCTGGGCAACCAGTCGAGCCTCGACAGCCCGATCATCCCGGCGGCGATCGTCATCGGAGCGATCTACATCGGCATCTGCCTCCTCCTCTCGGGGCTGGCGAAGTGGATCGAGATCCGCACGAAGAGCGGCGGACGCGGCGGCCGCACCATCGGCGGCCACCCCGCAGCCCGCGCGCAGACGGACACGCAGCTGATCGCTGTGCAGGACTGAACTGTGAGGATCGCCCGAGGGCGATCCTCACCGCGGTCGGCTTCCTGACGGGGTCGGGTTCCGCAGAGCGTCGTGCGTCCGGCTAGGAGGAATCGCTCGCACGCGATTCCTCCGTTCGCCTCGAGGGTCCGGCGATCGCTCAGCGCATCGAGCGGTGGTGCTCCGCTCCGGCGTCGTCGACGCGGAGGCGGTGGTGATCGGGAGTCGCGATCGGTCCGGGCGTCTTCCCGTCCGGCGGTGCCCCGCCTCCTGCCGGTGGAGCAGCCTCCGACCCCGGCGTAGCGAGAACCCCGCCCCTGCTGGTCGAGCGGCGCCGGTGGCGGGGCTTCGAGAGCCGTCGGCGCAGACGGGGGCCGGCCGCGGGCGAGCGCGACGAGCACCGCGCGCGGGCGGCGGGAGAGGGCGGAGGCCCTCGCCTACACTGGGGGATCGTGTCAGACAGCAACCCGATCACCGACGAGGCCGTCTCCGCGGCGGTCGCCGACGCCCTCGCCGCCATCGGCGCGGCGGGCGACTCCGCCGCTCTGAAGTCCGCCCGAGCCGCCCACCTCGGCGAGGGGTCCGCCCTCGCCCGCCTCAACGCGCAGATGCGCTCCGTCCCGCCCGAGCACAAGGCGGCATCCGGCAAGCTCGTCGGCGGTGCCCGCAAGCAGGTGGGCGACGCCTACGCCGCCCGCGAGGCCGAGCTCGTCGAGGCCGAGGACGCGGCCGCGCTCGAGGCCGAGCGCGTGGACGTCACCGCCGGTGCCAGCTTCGTGCGCCGCGGCGCCCGCCACCCCCTCTCTCTGCTCCAGGAGTCGATCGCCGACGTGTTCGTCGGGATGGGCTGGGAGATCGCGGAGGGGCCGGAGCTCGAGAACGAGTGGTTCAACTTCGACGCCCTGAACTTCGACGAGGACCACCCGGCCCGCGCCATGCAGGACACCTTCTTCGTCGACCCCGTCGACTCGCACCTGGTGCTGCGCACGCACACCTCGCCGGTGCAGATCCGCTCGATGCTCGAGCGCCCGCTGCCGCTGTACGTGATCGCTCCGGGCCGGGTGTACCGCACCGACGAGCTCGACGCGACGCACACGCCCGTGTTCACGCAGTTCGAGGGCCTCGCCGTCGACCGCGGCCTGACCATGGCGCACCTGCGCGGCACCCTCGAGCACGTCGCGCGGATCCTCTTCGGCGACGACGCGCGCATCCGCCTGCGGCCGAACTACTTCCCCTTCACCGAGCCCAGCGCCGAGCTGGACGTCTGGCACCCGACCTTCGTCGGCGGTGCCCGCTGGATCGAGTGGGGCGGCTGCGGCATGGTCAATCCGAACGTGCTGCGCGCGGCCGGGATCGACCCGGAGGAGTACTCCGGGTTCGCCTTCGGCATGGGGATCGAGCGGACCCTGATGTTCCGCAACGACGTGAAGGACATGCGCGACATGGTCGAGGGCGACGTCCGCTTCAGCGAGCAGTACGGGATGGTGATCTGATGCGCATCCCGCTGAGCTGGCTGGGGGAGTACGTCGACCTCGAGCAGGACGTCACGACGGAGTCCGTGCACGCGGCCCTGGTGTCGGTCGGCCTGGAGGAGGAGGACGTCCACCGGTTCGAGGTGACCGGGCCCGTCGTCGTCGGCGAGGTGCTCGACCTCGCTCCGGAGCCGCAGAAGAACGGCAAGACCATCAACTGGTGCCACGTCCGCGTGGCCCCGGAGGGCGGGCGGGCCGCCGACGGCGGAGAGGACGTCCGCGGCATCGTCTGCGGAGCCCACAACTTCGCGGCCGGCGACAAGGTCGTCGTGTCCCTGCCGGGCGCGGTCCTGCCCGGGCCGTTCCCGATCTCCGCGCGGAAGACCTACGGGCACGTGTCCGACGGGATGATCGCCTCGAGCCGCGAGCTCGGCCTCGGGGACGACCACGAGGGCATCCTCCGCCTCGCCTCGCTCGGGCTCGACCCGGAGCCGGGCACGGACGCCGTCGCGCTCCTCGGTCTCGACGACGCCGCGGTCGAGGTCAACGTGACGCCCGACCGCGGCTACGCCTTCTCGATCCGCGGCATCGCCCGCGAGTACGCCCACGCCACCGGAGCCGCCTTCCGCGACCCCGCTCGGGCGCTCCCTCCGCACGAGCGCACGGAGACGGCGCCCGTCTTCCCCGTGTCCGTGGCCGACGAGGCGCCGATCCGCGGCCGTGTCGGCGCCTCCGTGTTCGTCACGCGCGTCGTCCGGGGCGTCGACGTCTCGCGACCGACGCCGCCGTGGATGCTCGCGCGACTGCGCCTGGCCGGCGTCCGCTCGATCTCGCTCGTCGTGGACATCACCAACTACGTGATGTTCGAGCTGGGCCAGCCGCTGCACGGCTACGACCTGGCGACCCTGCAGGGCGGCATCGTGGTGCGCCGCGCCGCACCGGGGGAGACCCTCGAGACGCTCGACGGCCAGACCCGGCGCCTGCACGCGGAGGACCTCGTCATCGCCGACGACGGCGGGGCGATCGGCCTCGCCGGAGTGATGGGGGGCGCGCGCACCGAGATCTCGGACGCCACGTCCGACGTCCTGCTCGAGGCGGCGAACTTCGACCCGGTCTCGATCGCCCGGACGGCTCGCCGGCACAAGCTGCCGAGCGAGGCGTCGCGGCGCTTCGAGCGCGGCGTCGACCCCGAGGTGGCCTCGGTCGCCGCGGCCCGCGCGGTGCAGCTGCTGGTGGAGCTCGCCGGCGGCACGGCGGACGAGCTCGGCTCGGTCCTGGCCGACCCGCGCTCGGCGGAGCCGGTCGAGCTGCCGGACGGCTACGTCGCAGGCCTCATCGGGGTGGAGTACACCCCGGAGGAGATCCGCGGCGCGCTCGTCGAGATCGGCGCTTCCGTCGAGGCCGGCGGAGCGGGCCTGCTGGTGACTCCGCCGAGCTGGCGCCCGGACCTCGTCGACCGCGCCTCGCTCGCGGAGGAGGTCGCCCGCATCACCGGGTACGACCGCATCCCGGCGATCCTGCCCGTCGCGCCTCCCGGCCGCGGTCTGACCCCGGGCCAGAGGCTGCGCCGCACCCTCGCCCAGGCGCTCGCCGCCGCGGGTCTGACCGAGGTGCTCTCGTACCCGTTCCTCTCGCGCTCGATCAACGACCGGCTCGGCTCGGTCGACGGGGAGCCGCAGGAGCAGATCACGCTCGCGAACCCGCTCGACGCGACCGCGGGCCAGCTGCGGATCTCGCTGCTGCCGGGTCTCGTGCAGGTCGCGGCCCGCAACCGCTCGCGCGGCCTGACGGATCTCGCGGTCTACGAGCTCGGCTCCGTCTTCCTCCCGGCCGCCGGCGGCCCGTTCGGCTCCGGGGCGCTCCCTGCGGGCGGGGCGCGTCCGTCCGCGGAGGTCGAGGCCGAGCTGAACGCGGGCATCCCACCGCAGCCTCGGCACCTCGCGGCGCTGCTCACGGGTGCCGCCGTCGTGCGCCAGCCCGGTGTCGCCGGCCGTGACGTCGACTGGCGCGACGCCCTCGACGTGGTCCGCGAGGTCTCCGCGGCGAGCGGCACCGAGCTGGTGCTGCGCCAGGGGGCACATGCAGCGCTGCACCCGGGCCGCACCGCCGAGGTCGTTCTCGACGGCGCGGTCATCGGGCACGCGGGGGAGCTGCTCCCGGCGCTCGCCGAGGAGCTCGACCTCCCGCGCCGCGTCGCCGTGGTCGAGCTCGACCTGGAGCCGCTGATCGCGCGGGCCGGGAGGGTCGTCGTGGCCCGTCCGGTGGGCGCGCTGCCCGCCGCGACCCAGGACCTCTCGCTCGTCGTGCCGGTCGGCATCGCGGCAGCCGACGTGCGCGCCGCCGTCGCCGAGGGGGCGGGCGAGCTGCTCGAGGCGATCCGCCTGGTCGACGACTACCGCGGCACCGGGCTCGCCGAGGGGACGAAGTCGCTGACGTTCGCGCTGCGCTTCCGCGCGCCGGACCGCACGCTCACCGCCGCTGAGGCGACGGCGGCGAAGGAGAACGGCGTGGCCGTGGCGGCGGAGCGCTTCGGCGCCCGACTCCGCGAGTGAGGCCGGGGGTCCCGTCCGGCTCGGCCGGGCGGGGCCCCGCACCCGCACCGGCTAGGCTCTCGGGCATGACTTTCTCCGTGGCGGTGGCCGGTGCGAGCGGCTACGCGGGCGGCGAGCTGCTGCGACTGCTCGCCGACCACCCCGAGTTCGAGGTGCGCACGGTGACGGCGCACGCCAACGCGGGTCAGCCCCTCATCGCCGTGCACCCGCACCTCCGCTCGCTCCGCGACCTCGTCCTCGTCGACACGACGTCCGGGAACCTCGCCGGGCACGACGTCGTCTTCCTCGCCCTCCCGCACGGGAAGTCGGGCGAGATCACCGCGACCCTCCCCGAGGACGTCCTCGTCGTCGACTGCGGCGCCGACCACCGCTTGACCGACCCGCAGGACTGGGCCGACTTCTACGGGGGCGACTTTGCCGGGTCCTGGCCCTACGGGCTCCCGGAGCTGCTGATCGGCGGCGGCGGACGCAAGCAGCGCGAGGCGCTCGCCGGAGTGCGGCGCATCGCCGTCCCCGGCTGCAACGTCACGGCGATCACGCTCGGCCTGGCCCCCGGCCTGCACGCCGGAGTGATCGAGTCGTCGGACCTCGTCGCGGTCCTCGCCGTCGGCCCCTCGGGTGCGGGCAAGAGCCTGCGGACCGACCTCCTCGCCAGCGAGCTCCTCGGCTCCGCGCACGCCTACGGCCTCGGCGGAGCGCACCGCCACAATCCCGAGATCCGGCAGAACCTCCTGCTCGCCGGAGCCGGACCCGTCTCGATCTCGTTCACCCCGGTCCTCGTGCCGATGTCCCGGGGCATCCTGGCGACCTCGACCGCGCGCCTCGCCCCTGGCGTCTCCGCACAGGACGTGCGCGCCGCGTGGGAGACCGCCTACGGCGACGAGACCTTCGTCCAGCTGCTCCCGGAGGGCTCCTTCCCCCGAACGGCCGACGTGGTAGGGGCGAACACCGCTCTGATCGGACTCGCCGTGGACGAGCGGGCCCGCCGCGTCGTGGTCGTCTCGGCCATCGACAACCTCGTCAAGGGCACCGCGGGCGCAGCCGTCCAGTCCACCAACATCGCCCTGGGACTCCCGGAGTCCCTCGGCCTGAGCGTGAACGGAGTCGCGCCGTGAGCGTCACCGCAGCAGCAGGGTTCCGGGCGGCGGGAGTCGTCGCCGGGCTGAAGTCGACCGGAGCGCGCGACGTCGCGCTCGTGCAGAACCTCGGCCCGCTGCAGAGCGCCGCCGCGGTCTTCACGAGCAACCGCTGCAAGGCGAACCCCGTCCTTTGGAGCGAGCAGGTGATGCGCGACGGCGTGGTCTCGGCGATCGTCCTCAACTCCGGCGGCGCCAACTGCTACACGGGTGCTCAGGGCTTCCAGGTCACCCACCGCACCGCGGAGCTCGTGGGCGAGAGCCTCGAGGTGTCGGCCGGCGACGTGCTGGTGTGCTCCACCGGGCTGATCGGCGACCAGCTCGACCTCGCGAAGCTCGCCACCGGCGTGACCGGCGCCTCCGCCGAGCTCGCCGGGGGACCCGTGGCGGGCGAGGCGGCCGCCCGCGCGATCATGACCACCGACACGGTCCCGAAGCAGGCGGTGGTCCGTTCCGAGCAGGGCTGGAGCATCGGCGGCATGGCCAAGGGCGCCGGGATGCTCGCGCCGGGTCTGGCGACGATGCTGGTCGTGATCACGACCGACGCGGCCCTCGAGTCCGCCGCTCTCGACATCGCCCTGCGCGCCGCGACCCGCGTCACCTTCGACCGCCTCGACTCGGACGGCTGCATGTCGACGAACGACACCGTCGCACTGCTCGCGAGCGGCGCCAGCGGCGTGGAGGCCGACGCCGACGAGTTCACCGCGGCCCTGACCGCGGTCTGCCGCGACCTCACCCTGCAGCTGCAGGCCGACGCGGAGGGCGCCGACCACGACGTCGCGATCCGCGTGCTGAACGCCGCGACCGAGGACGAGGCCGTGGTCGTCGCCCGCGCCGTCTCCCGCAGCAACCTGTTCAAGGCCGCGATCTTCGGCAAGGATCCCAACTGGGGCCGCGTCCTCGCCGCCGTGGGCACGACCGATGCGCAGTTCGACCCGTACGGCATCGACGTGGCGATGAACGGGGTGCAGGTCTGCCTCGCGGGCGAGCCGCACGAGAGCCGCGACCTCGTCGACCTCGCCCCTCGGCAGGTCACCGTCGACATCGACCTGCACGCCGGCGACGCGACGGCCACGATCTGGACCAACGACCTCACGCACGACTACGTGCACGAGAACTCCGCGTACTCGAGCTGAGGCGGCCATGAGCGACGACACCACCCTCTCGGCCGAGAGCCGCGCCGAGCGCGACGCCGCGCCCGGGAAGGCCGCGACGCTCATCGAGTCGCTGCCCTGGCTGCAGAGCTTCCACGGGCGCACGATGGTGATCAAGTTCGGCGGCAACGCGATGGTGTCGGAGGAGCTGCAGCGCTCCTTCGCCCAGGACATGGTCTACCTGCGCTACGCCGGGATCCGCCCCGTGGTCGTCCACGGCGGCGGGCCCCAGATCTCGCGGATGCTCGACCGGCTCGGGATCGAGAGCGAGTTCCGGGGCGGCTACCGGGTCACGAGCCCCGAGGCGATGGAGGTGGTGCGGATGGTGCTCACCGGCAGCATCAGCCGCGACATCGTCCGCCGGATCAACGAGCACGGCCCCCTCGCCGCCGGCATCTCCGGTGAGGACGCGGGCCTCTTCGTCGGCCGCCGCCGCGGTGTCGTGATCGACGGCGAGGAGCACGACCTCGGACTCGTCGGAGACGTGATCGCCGTGGACCCCGCCGCCGTCCTCGCTCAGCTCGAGGCCGGCCGGATCCCGGTCGTGTCCTCGATCGCCCCCGACTCGGACGACCCCACGCAATCGCTGAACGTCAACGCCGACGCCGCCGCCGCCGCGCTGGCCGTCGCGCTCGGCGCCGAGAAGCTCGTCGTCCTCACCGACGTGGCCGGCCTCTACTCCGACTGGCCCGACCGCGAGTCGCTCGTCTCGCACATCCGCTCGGACGACCTCGCGGCTCTGCTGCCCTCGCTCGAATCGGGCATGATCCCCAAGATGACCGCCTGCCTCGACGCCGTGCGCGGGGGAGTGCCCAAGGCCGCCATCATCGACGGCCGTATCCCACACTCGATCCTGCTCGAGGTGTTCACCTCGGAGGGCATCGGCACCGAGGTCGTCGCCTCGCTCGACCCCCGCGACCGGGAGCGAATGTCGGGCCGCTGATCCTCAGCGGCCCCGGCTCCGAGCGCCCGTCCCGTCCGGGACGCGCGCACCGTCGGCCCTCGCGGCCGGACCGCTCCGATCGAAAGGCCACCATGTCCATCCCCACGACCGCGTCCCGCACCGGCTCGGCGCGCGACCGCTACTCCGCCGCGATGATGCAGACCTTCGCGCCGCCGCTCGCCGTGCTCGAGCGCGGCGAGGGCTGCCGGGTCTGGGACGTCGACGGGCGGGAGTACCTCGACTTCCTCGGCGGCATCGCCGTCAACTCGCTCGGCCATGCGCATCCCGTGTTCGTCGAGGCCGTGACGCGCCAGGCCGGTGCGCTCGCCCACGTCTCCAACTACTTCGCGACCGCCCCGCAGATCGAGCTCGCCGAGACCCTGCGCCGCCTCACCGGGGCCGGGGAGACGGGCCGCGTCTACTTCGCCAACTCGGGCACCGAGGCCAACGAGGCGGCCTTCAAGCTGGCGCGGCTGAACGCGGCCGGCGGCCGGCACCGCGTCCTGGCGCTGCAGAACGCGTTCCACGGGCGGACGATGGGCGCGCTCGCGCTGACCGGCAAGGCGGCCATGCGGGCGCCGTTCGAGCCGATGCCGGGAGGGGTCGAGCACCTCGAGGCGAGCATCGAGGCCCTCGAGGCGGCTCTCGACGAGTCCGTCGCCGCGCTGATCGTCGAGCCCATCCAGGGGGAGGCGGGCGTCATCCCCCTGCCGGGCGGCTACCTCGAGCGCGCGCGTGAACTCACCCGCGAGCACGGCGCGCTGCTCATCGTCGACGAGATCCAGACCGGGGTCGGGCGGACCGGACGCTGGTTCGCCTACCAGGAGGCGGGGATCCTGCCCGACGCCGTCACTCTGGCCAAGGGGCTCGGCGGAGGCTTCCCCGTCGGAGCGCTGGTGACCTTCGGCGAGGCGTCCGACCTCCTGCAGAAGGGCCACCACGGCAGCACCTTCGGCGGCAATCCGCTCGCGACCGCCGTGGCCGGAGCCGTGCTCGCCGAGATCGAGCGCGCCGACCTTCTCGGAAACGCGCGGGAGCGCGGGGCGCAGATCGTCGATGCGCTGACCGCTCTCGACTCGCCCCTGATCGGAGGGGTCCGCGGCGCGGGCCTCCTCCTGGGCATCGCCCTGACCCGGCCGGTCGCCGCCGAGCTCGCCGCCGCCTGCCTCGACGCCGGCCTGATCGTGAACGCGGCGAACGACTCGAGCATCCGGCTCGCGCCTCCGCTCGTGGTGACCGCCGCCGACGTCGCCGAGTTCGCCGAGCGCTTCGGCCGCGCACTGCAGACCCTCTGACCCCGTACCTCCACCGAAAGCGACCAGCACCGTGACCCGCCACTTCCTCCGCGACGACGACATCACTCCCGCCGAGCAGGCCGAGATCCTCGACCTCGCCCTCGAGCTCAAGCGCGACCGCTTCTCCCGGAAGCCCCTCGCCGGGCCGCAGACCGTCGCCGTGATCTTCGACAAGTCCTCCACGCGCACCCGCGTCTCCTTCGCGGTCGGCATCGCCGATCTCGGCGGCAGCCCCCTGATCATCTCGACCGCGAGCAGCCAGCTCGGCGGCAAGGAGACCGCCTCCGACACGGCGCGGGTCCTGGAGCGCCAGGTCGCCGCGATCGTGTGGCGCACCTACGCGCAGTCGGGCCTGGAGGAGATGGCGCGCAGCACGCGCGTGCCGGTCGTCAACGCGCTCTCGGACGAGTTCCACCCGTGCCAGCTCCTCGCCGACCTGCTGACCATCCGCGAGCACCGCGGTCACCTCGCCGGCCTCACGCTCACGTTCTTCGGCGACGGAGCGAGCAACATGGCGCACTCGTACCTCCTGGCGGGGGCCACGGCCGGCATGCACGTCCGCATCGTCTCCCCGGAGTCGTACTCGCCGGACGCGGCGGTCCTGGCCGATGCGCAGCGCATCGCCGCGACCACCGGCGGATCGGCGATCACCACGACCGACCCCGACGAGGGCGCGGCCGGCTCCGACATCGTGATCACGGACACGTGGGTGTCGATGGGCAAGGAGGACGAGAAGGCGGCGCGCGTCGCGACCTTCGGCGCCTACCGGGTCGACGCCGCCACGATGGCCGCTGCCGCTCCCGACGCGCTGTTCCTGCACTGCCTGCCCGCGGACCGCGGCTACGAGGTGACCGCCGACGTGATCGACGGCCCGCAGAGCGTGATCTGGGACGAGGCGGAGAACCGCCTGCACGCGCAGAAGGCCCTGCTCGTGTGGCTCCTGGAGCGCGCCGGCACCGCCGACGCCGCTCAGTAGACTCGACAGCCGAACCCGAGGAGAACCATGACGGAACGACCCTCCGCCCGCGCGGGCGAGGCCGGAGCCCTGTGGGGCGGCCGCTTCGCCGGCGGCCCCTCGCCCGAGCTCGCCGCGCTCTCGAGGTCGACCCACTTCGACTGGCAGCTCGCCCCCTACGACCTCGCCGGCTCCCGCGCCCACGCCCGGGCGCTCGCCGGAGCGGGCTACCTCGACGACGCCGAGCTCACCGCGATGCTCGCGGCGCTCGACCGGCTCGAGGCTGCCGTCACCGACGGGAGCTTCGCCGCCGACGAGTCGGACGAGGACGTGCACGGCGCCCTCGAGCGCGGCCTGATGCTCGAAGCCGGTCCCGAGCTCGGCGGCAAGCTCCGCGCGGGGCGCTCGCGCAACGACCAGATCGCCACCTTCGTCCGGATGTACCTCCGCGACCACGCGGCGCTCGTCTCGGAGCTGGTGGTGCAGCTCATCGACGCCCTCGCCGCGCAGGCGTCGGCGCACCCGACGGCGATCATGCCCGGGCGCACCCACCTCCAGCACGCTCAGCCCGTGCTCCTCGCGCACCATCTGCTCGCCCACGGCTGGGCGCTGCTGCGCGATCTGGAGCGCCTGCGGGACTGGGCCGTCCGGGCGGACGTCTCGCCCTACGGCTCGGGCGCCCTCGCCGGCTCGACCCTCGGCCTGGACGCCGAGGCGGTCGCCCGCGATCTCGGCTTCGCGTCGAGCGTGCCGAACTCGATCGACGGGACGGCCAGCCGCGACCTCGTCGCCGAGTTCGCCTTCGTCACCGCCATGATCGGGATCGACGTCTCGCGCATCGCGGAGGAGGTCATCCTCTGGAACACGCGGGAGTTCGCCTTCGTCACGCTCGACGACGGCTACTCGACCGGGTCCTCGATCATGCCGCAGAAGAAGAACCCCGACATCGCCGAGCTCGCCCGGGGGAAGTCCGGCCGCTTGATCGGCAACCTCACCGGGCTGCTCGCGACCCTCAAGGCGCTGCCGCTCGCCTACAACCGCGACCTGCAGGAGGACAAGGAGCCGGTCTTCGACTCGGTGACGACCCTCGAGGTCCTGCTGCCCGCGTTCAGCGGCATGATCGCGACCCTCACCTTCCACACCGACCGGATGGCGGAGCTCGCGCCCCAGGGCTTCTCCCTCGCGACCGACGTGGCCGAGTGGCTCGTGAAGAAGCACGTGCCCTTCCGGGACGCCCACGAGATCACCGGCGAGCTGGTCAAGCTGGCGGAGTCGCAGGGGAGGGGGCTCGAGGATCTCGACGACGCCGCGCTCGCCTCGGTGTCGCCGCTGCTCACGCCCGACGTGCGCTCCGTCCTCAGCATCGAGGGATCGGTGGCGAGCCGGGACGGTGTCGGCGGCACGGCTCCCGACCGCGTCGCGGAGCAGCTCGCCCGGCTGACCGAGCGCGTCCGGGTCGTGCGCGGATCCCTCCGGGGGGAACGCCCGTGACTCTTCGGGGAGCGCCGGGCGACGACGGCCGTCCGCCGCTGCGCCCCTGGCAGCAGCGGACTCTGGTGCTCGTCGCCGCAGTCGTCATCGTCGCGGTGATCGTGATCACCCTCGTGTCGGGCCAGAGCTTCTTCTGAGCGCCGACCTCCCCGACCTCGCGCGCTCGGCCCTCGAGGTGGCACCGGAGCTGCTCGGCCGCGTCCTCCTGCACCGCATGCCGGAGGGCGTGGTCGGCGTCCGGCTGACCGAGGTCGAGGCGTACCTCGGAACCGGTGAGGATCCGGGCTCGCATGCGCACCGCGGACCGACACCCCGGACGGCTCCCATGTTCGGTCCGCCCGGGTCCGTGTACGCGTACTTCACCTACGGGATGCACACCTGCGTGAACATCGTCTGCTCCCCGGCGGGCACGGCGTCGGCGGTGCTGCTGCGCGCCGGCGAGGTCGTATCGGGGGAGGATCTCGCGATGATCCGGCGCGGACCCGTTCGCAGCCGGGATCTGGCCCGCGGACCCGCACGGCTGGCGAAGGCCCTCGGAGTCCGTCTCACCGAGTCGGGCGACCCGCTCGAGGCGGCGTTCGAGCTGCTGCCGGGGGAGAGGCCGTCCTCCGTGGCGGCGGGCCCGCGCACCGGAGTCTCGGGCCCGGGCGGCGGGGACGACTTCCCGTGGCGCTTCAGCATCCCGGGCGACCCCACCGTCTCGCCCTACCGGAGAGCAGTGCCCCGGCGGCGGCCCGGAGCTCAGCCCGCGAGGTAGAGCCGGGCGAGAACGCCGAGAGCCGCCGCCCAGGCGAGGCTCGCCAGCGTGCCGATGATGAACCGCTCGCGCGCTTCCGGGGAGGCGAGCTCGCTGAAGCGGCCGACGCCCTTGATCGCCACCACGACCGCGATCCCCTCGGGGAGACCGCTCATCAGTGCGCCGGCCGTCGCGATCCGCTCGAGGACCCCGATCGTCGTCCCCCCGCGCAGCACCTCGATCGGCTGGCCGATCGCCGAGGGCGCGCTCCCGGCGGCGGGGCGGGAGGTTCCGGCGACCATGATGCCGCCGTGGCTGCCGCTGCGGGAGTCGGCCGTCGCGAGCCGGAGGGTGAGCAGCACCACCGGCCCGCCGCCCGCGATCGCCAGCGCGAAGGCCAGCACCGCCACCAGGACGGAGTGGATCGGGGGCGCGGACGGTCCGGCGACCGCCGTGAGCAGGAAGGCGGCGGCCGCCGCCACGAGGGGGATCCAGGCGAGCTGCGGACGGCGAAGGCGCACGGCGAGCACCGCACCGGCGAGTCCGGCGAGCAGCACGAGCACCACGCCCGTCCACGAGGCGGACTGCAGCGCGGAGGCGAGGAGCAGGGCGGGGGATCCGGGGGGTGCCGTCATCGGGGTGTCCTCTCGTCGGTGGGGTCGAGCGTACGGTCGACCACTGTCAGCAGGCGCGCGAGCGCGTCACGGGCGGGAGCGTCGACTCGAGCACTCGCCGCGCGGACCCGGAGGCTGACCGCCTGCGGGCTGACGGCGAGGCGCTCGGCCGCATCCTTCTGGGAGAGGCCGCTCTCGAGCAGGTCGACGATCTGCCAGCCGGCCTCGGAGCGCGCGTCGCGCAGCAGGAGGAGCGGATCGATCAGCGCCTGGACGTCCGCCGGTGCCGGCGCCGCCGTTCCCGGTGCGTCCGGATCGAGGGAGAAGCGCGTCGGCCGGCCCTTCGCCGCCTCGACCGCCCGGCGCGCCGCGAAGTACGCCTCCCCGGTCGCCGCTCTCGTGGTCGCGGGGAGTGGCCGGTCGACGGGGCCGATCCCGAGGCCGATGCTCCAGTGGCCGGTCCGGTGCAGCTCGAGCACGAGCGCGACGACGGCATCGGCCCGGTCGAGCACGCACTGGAACTCGTCGCCCGCCGTCCGCTCCGCGGGCAGGACGAACGTCGCCCGACCGTCGTCGATCAGGCTCGCGATCGCCTGGTCCACGCGGTCGTGGTCGTGCCTGCTGTCGCGCTGATCCGCGGTGATGACGAACATCGGACCTCCTCGATCAAGTATCGGCACTTGATCGCCCGGGATCAAGCCTGTGCGCTTGACTCCCGGAGACCGGCTCCTTCCCGCCGCGGTAGCCTGGTCGGGTGATCGACCAGCACCTCCCCGGGTCCGCGACGAGCCCGCGGCTCGACCCCGCCTTCGACTCCGTGTGGGACGAGCTGGTCTGGCGAGGCTCGGTGCACGTGTCGACCGATGCGGGAGCGTTGCGCGAGCTGCTGTCGGGGGAGCCGATCACCTACTACTGCGGGTTCGACCCGACCGCGCCCAGCCTCCACCTCGGGAACCTGGTGCAGCTGATCGTCATGCGCCGGCTCCAGCTGGCCGGGCATCGGCCGCTCGGGCTCGTCGGCGGCTCGACCGGGCTGATCGGGGATCCGCGTCCGACGGCCGAGCGGACGCTGAACTCGCGCGAGACGGTGAGGGCGTGGGTCGAGCGCCTCCAGGCGCAGGTGTCCCGGTTCGTTCCCGCGGGCGGCGACAACGGGCTGCGCCTGGTCAACAACCTCGACTGGACCGCTCCGCTGTCGGCGATCGACTTCCTGCGGGAGATCGGGAAGCACTTCCGCGTGGGGACGATGCTCAAGAAGGACGCGGTCAGCGCCCGCCTCAACTCCGACGCGGGGATCAGCTACACCGAGTTCAGCTACCAGATCCTGCAGGGTCTCGACTACCTGGAGCTCTACCGGCAGTACGGGTGCGTCCTGCAGACCGGCGGCAGCGACCAGTGGGGCAACCTGACGAGCGGGACCGACCTGATCCACCGCACGGAGGGCGTGTCGGTCCACGCGATCGGCACACCGCTGGTGATGAACTCCGACGGCACCAAGTTCGGCAAGAGCGAGGGCAACGCCGTCTGGCTCGACTCCGAGCTCACCAGCCCGTACGCGTTCTACCAGTTCTGGGTCAACACGGACGACCGCGACGTCGCCGACCGCCTGCGGATCTTCACCTTCCTGCCGCGCACGGAGATCGAGCGCCTGGAGAAGGCCGCCGCCGACGAGCCGTTCCGCCGGGAGGCGCAGCGCGCGCTCGCCTGGGAGGTCACGTCGCTGGTGCACGGAGCGGAGGCGACGCGCTCGGTGATCGACGCCTCGGCCGCGCTCTTCGGCAAGGGCTCGCTCGAGGGGATCGACCCGGTCATCCTCCGTGGCGCGCTCGAGGCGGTGCCCTCGATGGAGGCGACACCGGAGACGCCGGCGCTGCAGGCGTTCGTCGAGACCGGACTCGTCGCCAGCACGGGGGAGGCGCGACGGGCACTCGCTCAGGGAGGGCTCTCGGTGAACAACACCGCCCTCCCGTCCGAGACCGTCACGCTCGGCGAGCTCCCGTTGATCGATGGGATCGCCGTCCTCCGTCGCGGCAAGAAGAGCTTCGCCGGGGCCTTCGTCCGCTGACCGCGTGCCCGCTCTCCTCGAGCGGACGCGAACGATGACGGCGTCGGCGGTCTCATCAACACGGTGTCCCGTGTCCGGTGTCCGGTGTCCGGTGTCCGGTGTCCGGTGTCCGGTGTCCGGTGTCCGGTGTCCGGTGTCCGGTGTCCGGTGTCCGGTAGCCGGTAGCCGGTAGCCGGTAGCCGGTAGCCGGTAGCCGGTAGCCGGTAGCCGGTAGCCGGTAGCCGGTAGCCGGTAGCCGGTAGCCGGTAGCCGGTGTCCGGTGTCCGGTGTCCGGTGTCCGGTAGCCGGTGTCCGGTGTCCGGTAGCCGGTAGCCGGTAGCCGGTAGCCGGTAGCCGGTAGCCGGTAGCCGGTAGCCGGTAGCCGGTGTCGGGTACCGAGTCGGACACTCAGCGACGCACGGCCCCTGAATTGCGACACGCCCGGGACGCAGGCGATTTGCCGCTCGGCCGAGGCCCGACGTAATGTAACTCCTCGTCACCCCAAAGGAGCGGCAAGCGGGAGTCAGGCGCAGAGCGTCGAGACCAGCTGGCCCACCTCAAGCGGGGACCATCCCCTCGCTCCCAGGCCTGTTAGAGATTCGTCTCTTGAAGACTGCGGGATCGCGAGCGTAAGATGCAAAGCCTCCACGGGACACGGTCCCGGCTTCGTTGCAAGGCCTCGCGGCCGAGCCCGGTGCAGCGGTGCGATCCTCGATCGTGCAGCGAACACCACGAAGAAGCCGGACTTGACACGGCCTGCGGATGTGCTAAGTTAGTCGAGTTGCCACGGAGGCGATCGGGACTTCGGTTCTGACAAGCCTAACCGGTCTCGGCAAGCAAGACAAATCGAGTGGCTCACGCCCTCGCACAGCAAACTTCGATCACTTTCGTTGTGAAGCACCGTTCTGGTGTGGAGGCGGGATGTGTCCGATTCTTGAGAACTCAACAGCGTGCACTATGTTCAATGCCAATTTTATACCCCGGCCT
>NZ_PSTO01000026.1:0-49814 GCF_002930975.1 Rathayibacter sp. AY1A3
GACGGGGGAGGGGTGGAGGCGGTTGGCAGGGGGTCGATGAAGGGGGGGCGGGGGCGGGCGAATCGGGGCTCACGAAATCGATGTCTTCCGTCGGGGGCAGGGGACGAGCGGGCCTCCAGGGAGAGGCACCGCTCGGCTCCGTGAGCGCAGCCTGTGCGAACATCACGAATTCATAAAGGATAACCACGGCCGGCGGGATCCGGCCAGAGGCCGCCGCGCACAGGCGTGATCGGGGCATGACGCGCGGCGAGCCCCGGCGGGATCCTGCGCCGATCCGCCTCTCGGCGCACGGAATCCGTGTCGGCTCGGCCCGGGAGAGCGGTTACACCTCGTCCGCGCGCAGGCGGCGCAGCAGATCCTCCAGCTCGGCGAAGAGAGGGTCCGGTGCCGCGATGAGCAGGCCGGAGCCGAAGGGCGCGCCGTCGAGTCCCGCGACTCGCGCGCCCGCCTCCTCGGCGATGAGGGCGCCCGCAGCGAGGTCCCACGGGTTCAGGCCCCGCTCGTAGTACGCGTTCAGCTGCCCGGTGGCCACCGAGCACAGGTCGAGCGCCGCCGAGCCGATGCGGCGGATGTCGCGGACCGAGCCCAGGAGCTCCTGCACCACGGCGCCCTGGCGCATCCGGCGGCCCGCGTCGTAGCCGAAGCCGGTGCCCACCAGCGCGAGCGAGAGGGAGGAGGGAGCCGAGACCTGCAGCGCGACTCCGTCCCGCTCGGCTCCCCCGCCTCGGCTGGCCGTGGTCACCTCGCCCGTCGCTCCGTTCACGACCGCGCCGGCGAGCGCGGTCCAGGTCGCGGGATCCGGCTCCCCCTCCACCACAGCGATGCTGACCGCGTAGGAGGGGATGCCGTAGAGGTAGTTGACGGTCCCGTCGATCGGATCGACGACCCAGGTCAGCCCGCTCGTGCCGCCCCCCGACCCCGACTCCTCGCCGAGGAAGCCGTCGTCCGGACGCGCCTCGGCCAGGCGCCGGCGGATCAGCTCCTCGACCTCCCGGTCCGCGGCCGTCACCACGTCCTCCGAAGACGACTTCGACGCGGCGATCTCGACACCGTCCTCCCGCCGCTGGCGGGCGAGGTGCGCCGCCTCGACGGCGATCGAGCGGGCGATGGCGAGGAGGGGGGCGTTGTCGCTCATGGTCCCAGCCTAGGGATCGGGCCCATCATGGGGGGATGAGCACCCCTATCGCCCTCACCGGAGCCACCGGAGCCGTCGGCGGCCGCGTCGCGCGCGAGCTCGCCGACGCCGGTCACGCCCTCCGCCTGCTGGTCCGCGACCCGTCCCGCGCGCCCGAGCTCCCCGGGGCCGAGGTGGTGCGCTCCTCCTTCGCCGACGCGGGCGACTCGCTCGAGGGCGTGCGCCTCCTCCTGATGGTCTCCGCCTCCGAGAACGAGGAGCGCCGCGCCGAGCACCTCGCATTCGTCGACGCAGCCGCCGCCGCGGGTGTCGAGCACGTCGTCTACACCTCCTTCGCCGGAGCCGCACCCGACGCGGTCTTCACCCTCGCCCGAGACCACGCGGCCACCGAGGACGCGATCCGCCGCTCCGGCATGTTCTGGACGTTCCTCCGCGACAACCTCTACCTCGACTTCCTGCCCGCGATGCTGGGCGGGGACGGCGCGATCCGCGGACCCGCGGGATCGGGCCGTGCCGCCGTCGTCGCGCGCGAGGACGTGGCCCGCGCCGCCGCCGCGGTCCTCCGCTCCCCCTCCGAGCACCGCGGAGCCGCCTACGAGCTGACCGGGCCCGAGGCCCTCACCCTCGACGAGGTCGCGGCGACCCTGACGGCGGCGGGCCGCCCCGCCGTGTACGTCGACGAGACCCTCGAGGAGGCGTACGCGTCACGCCGCCGCTGGAACGCACCGGACTGGCAGCTGGACGCCTGGGTCAGCACCTACTCCGCGATCGCCGCCGGACAGCTGGAGCACGTCTCGGGCGACGTCGAGCGGCTGACCGGACGGCCGCCGCTCTCCCTCGCGGGGTTCCTGGAGCAGGAGGCGCGGGGCTGAGGCGACGGCGCGGGCCGGGCCGACAGCGCGGGCCGGGCGACCGCGGAGGCCGGGCCGACGGCGTGCGGGGTGCGACGGGACGAAGACGCCGGGCCCGGCGATCCGCCGGACCGGTGCTCCCCCGGAAAGGCACTCCGCCGGAACGGCGATCCCCCGACATGCGGAACGCCCCGCGCATCTCGTGATGCCGGGGCGTCTGCCGGGTGTTCCTGCTCGGTGGCGAGTGAGGGATTCGAACCCCCGAAGGCTACGCCGTCTGATTTACAGTCAGATCCCTTTGGCCGCTAGGGTAACTCGCCGTGGCGCACCCGACCGCGTGTTCACAACCGGAGGCGCTCAGCAAGGATACCCACGCGACCGGCGGATCGGAAATCGGTGCCGCGAGGCCTCAGTCCGCCTCCGCCGCGTAGCGGGACGCCGCCTCCGCGACCTTCCCCGCGTAGCTCCCGGCCGGGTTGTAGGCCGCGATCGCCGCCCGCCATCCCGACTCCGTCGAGAGGTCGCCGCCGGCGTCGCAGAGGTACCGGGCGGCGGTCACCGCCTGCTGGTCCACGTTCTGCGGATCCCATCCGCTCGACGCCCACGCCATCCACGTCGCGGGGATGATCTGCAGCGGACCCATCGCCCGGTCGACCTCGGCGTCGCCGTCCAGAGCCCCGCCGTCGTTGTCGGGGACCCGGTCGAAGCGCGTTCCGTCCAGGCGCGGACCGTAGATCGGCTCCGTCGGCCGCCCGTCCTCGCCCAGCTCGCCGCCGTCGATCGTGCCGTGCCTGCTCTCGACGTAGCCGATGCCGGCCAGGGTCGCCCAGTCCAACCGGCAGTCGGGGTCGACCGACGCCGTGAGGAGGGCCGTGCCCGCGTAGGCGGTGAGCGCACGCAGCGGGATGCCGCTCCCCTCGGACGCCGAGCCCAGCCACGCCTCGTCGGCGAGCAGTCGCACCGGCGTCGCCGCGGCCTGCTCGGGATCCTCCAGCACGACGGGGTCGGCCGCGACGGGAGCGGTCGCCGCGGGAGGCACGGTGGACAGGCCCTCCTCGACCGTCAGCGCGGGCGGCCGCTGGCCGCAGCCGGCCAGGAGGAGGCCGGCGAGCGGGACGAGGACGAGAACGGGGAGGCGGCGCACCCCTCAGAGGTACCAGCCGCGCCTGGGGCCGGGCTCCGCCACGCCTGAAAGCTAAACTCGGAGCCATGGCAGATTCAACGTTCGACGTCGTCAGCAAGATCGACAAGATGGAGGCGGACAACGCCCTGAACCAGGCCCACAAGGAGGTCGAGCAGCGCTACGACTTCAAGAACGTCGGCGCCTCGATCGCCTGGAGCGGCGAGAAGATCCTGATCAAGGCCAACACCGAGGAGCGGGCGAACGCCATCCTCGACGTCTTCCAGTCGAAGCTGATCAAGCGCGGCATCAGCCTCAAGAGCCTCGACGCGGGCGAGCCCTTCGCGTCCGGAAAGGAGTACCGGATCGAGGCCACCCTCAAGGAGGGCATCGACCAGGAGCACGCGAAGAAGATCAACAAGCTCATCCGCGACGAGGCGCCGAAGTCGGTCAAGTCGCAGATCCAGGGCGACGAGCTCCGCGTCTCCTCGAAGAGCCGCGACGACCTCCAGGCGACCATGGCGCTCCTGCGCGGAGCCGACCTCGAGCTCGACCTCCAGTTCGTCAACTTCCGCTGAGGAATGACGCACACGGGAGCACGCGCGTGACCGCCGGAATCGACGACCCCGACCGGCGGGGCCGCACCGGACTCGACAGGGACGGGCTCGACCTCGTCGGGAACCCCGACGTGGTCGTGAAGGAGGTCACCCTCCTCTCGAGCGACTGGTACGTCCTCCGCACCACCCGCTTCGACTACCGGCACCGCGACGGCAGCTGGACGAGCGAGCAGCGCGAGACGTACGACCGGGGGAACGGCGCGGCGGTCCTGCTCTACGACGCCGACGCGCGCACCGTCGTCCTGATCCGGCAGTTCCGCTACCCCGCGTACGTGAACGGCGACCTCGACGGGATGCTCCTCGAAGTGCCCGCCGGTCTCCTGGACGAGGACGGGCCCGAGGAGGGCGCCCGCCGGGAGGCGTCCGAGGAGACCGGACTCGAGGTCGGCCGGCTCGAGCACGTGTTCGACGCGTTCATGAGCCCCGGCTCGGTCACCGAGAAGCTGCACTTCTACGCCGGGCGCTACCGCGCGGGCACCCGCAGCGGAGCGTTCGCGGGACTCGCCGATGAGGGCGAGGACATCGAGGTCCTCGAGCTCTCGTTCGACGAGGCGCTGACCCAGATCGGCGTGCAGATCGTCGACGCGAAGACGATCATGCTCCTGCAGTGGGCGGCCCTGTCCGGCCCGTTCTCGCGCTGACGCGCGAGCGTCGCGGCTGCGAATGCGTCAGCGCGCGTACTCGGCGAGGGCGCGTCCGGTCAGCGTGTCCGCCGCCGCGAGCCCGACCGGCGTCCCCTCGAAGACGATCGTCCCTCCGTCGTGCCCGGCTCCGGGCCCCACGTCGATGATCCAGTCCGCGTGCGCCATCAGGGCGCGGTGGTGCTCGATCACCACGACCGAGTTCCCGGAGTCGACCAGCCGGTCGAGCAGTCCGAGCAGCGTGTCGACGTCCGCGAGGTGCAGGCCCGTGGTCGGCTCGTCGAGCAGGTAGACGGATCCGGACGAGGCCATGTTGATCGCGAGCTTGAGGCGCTGGCGCTCGCCCCCGGACAGCGTGTTCAACGGCTGTCCGAGCGTGAGGTAGCCGAGACCGACGTCGACGAGACGGGCGAGCACCGTGTGCGCCGGTCCGCTCGCGAAGAACTCCGCGGCGTCGACGATCGGCATCGAGAGCACCTCGTGGATGTTCCTCCCGCGGAGGCGGTACTCGAGCACCTCAGCGGTGAACCGCTTGCCGTCGCACTCCTCGCAGACCGACGAGACCGTCGCGGCGGGGCCCAGCTCGGTGAAGATCATCCCGGCCCCCTTGCAGACGGGGCAGGCGCCTGCCGAGTTCGCGCTGAAAAGCGCCGGTCTCACACCGTTCGCCTTCGCGAAGGCCGCCCGGATCGCGTCGAGGACCCCGGTGTAGGTCGCCGGATTGCTGCGCCGCGAGCCGCGGATCGGCGACTGGTCGGCCACCACCACGCCGGGCCGACCCGCGAGCGAGCCGTGCAGGAGCGACGACTTCCCCGACCCTGCGACTCCGGTGACGACGGTCAGCACGCCCAGCGGGACGTCCACGTCGACGCCGCGGAGGTTGTGCGTGGAGGCCCCGCGGATCTCCACCGCCCCGGTCGGACGGCGCACGGCCTCCTTCAGCGGGACGCGGTGACCGAGATGACGGCCCGTCAGGGTGTCGGACGTGCGCAGCTGCGCCACCGTCCCCTCGAACCGCAGCTCGCCGCCGTGCGCACCGGCCCTCGGACCGAGGTCGACCACGTGATCGGCGATCTCGATGATCTCCGGCTTGTGCTCGACCACCAGGACGGTGTTGCCCTTGTCTCGCAGGCGGCGCAGCAGCTCGATCATCCGCGAGACGTCGTGCGGATGCAGACCCGTCGTCGGCTCGTCGAAGACGTACGTGACGTCCGTGAGGCTCGATCCCAGATGCCGCACCATCTTGACCCGCTGCGCCTCACCACCCGAGAGGGTGCCCGACTCCCGATCGAGCGACAGGTAGCCCAGCCCGACCTGGACGAGGGCGTCGAGCGTCCCGAGGAGGGTCTCGACGATAGGAGCGACGGACGGCGCCTGCAGCCCGCGGAGCCACGCGGCGAGGTCGGTCGCCTGCAGCGCGGCGCACTCGGCGATGTTCCGGCCCCCGATACGCGACTCCAGTGCCGCGCGGGTGAGCCGGCCGCCTCCGCACTCGGGACAGGCGGCGAAGGTGGCCACCCGCTCGGCGAAGGCGCGGATGTGCGGCTGCGCCGCCTCCTTCGCCAAGTAGAGGCGGGTGACCTTCACCAGGAGGCCCTCGTAGGTCATCGTCATCCCGGCGATGGCCATCTTCGTGGCCGGACGGTGGAGGAACGCGTCCATCTGCTCGGGCGTGAAGTCGGCGATCGGCACATCGGCCGGATAGAGGCCCGACTCGGCGAGGCCCTTCCAGTACCAGCCGCCGACGACGAAGTTGGGGATCGCGTCGAGAGCACCGCCCTCGAGCGACTTCGAGCGGTCGATCAGCGCGTCGAGGTCGATGCTCGACACCCGGCCCGTCCCCTCGCACCGCGGGCACATCCCCTCCGGCAGGTTGAAGGAGAACGCACCGCTCGTGCCCGCGTGCGGGTCGCCGAGCCGGCTGAAGAGGATCCGCAGCATCGTGTACGCGTCGGTCGCCGTGCCGACCGTGGACCGGCCGTTCGACCCCATCCGCTCCTGATCGACGACGATCGTGGCCGACAGTCCGTCGAGCGACTCCACGTCCGGGCGAGCCGGCGACCCCATGAACTGCTGCACGAAGGCGGAGTAGGTCTCGTTGATGAGGCGCTGGGACTCGGCCGCGATGGTGCCGAAGACCAGCGACGACTTGCCGGAGCCCGAGACCCCGGTGAACACGGTGATCCTCCGCTTCGGGATGTCGACGTCGATCCCCCGGAGGTTGTTCTGGCGCGCACCGCGCACCCGGATGACGTCGTGGGGCGCGGCCGTGGTCATGCTGTCTCCGTCCAGAGCGGTGCCCGAATCCTAGAGGAGGCGCAAGGCGTCCACGCCGGAACGACGAACGGCCCCCCGGAGTGCACCGGAGGGCCGTTCGGAGACCACGCGTCAGAGCGCGACCGGCTCCGCCCGCGAGATCGCGATCATGTCCTCGCGGGGAACGACCTTCACCCGCGCACGGCCCTCGGGCTCGCCGAGCGCCATCTCGTGCTCGTCCAGCCGGTGCCAGCCGTCGAGATCCGTGTAGGCGATCTCCCGGTCCTCGAGCAGGGCGACCACGGCCGCCTCCTCGGGGTGCTCGGGCGTCCACCAGGACGCCTGGTCGTTGAGCACGTGCGCGACGGTCTCCATGGCGTCGGACTTGGTGTGCCCGATGAGGCCCACCGGTCCGCGCTTGATCCAGCCGGTCGCGTAGACGCCGTGGACCTGCTGGTCCTCGTCGTCCAGGACCTGGCCCTCGCGGTTCGGGATCACGCCGCGCATCTCGTCGAACGGGAGGCCGTCGAGCGGCGAGCCGAAGTAGCCGACCGCGCGGTACACGGCCTGCACCGGGACCTCGCGGATCTCACCCGTGCCGCGCACTCCGCCCTCGCCGTCCGGCTCGGTGCGCTCGTACCGGATCGCGCCGACCCGACCCGATCCGTCGTCCACGAACTCGAGCGGCTTCGCCCAGAAGTGCAGGTGGAGACGACGCGAGGCGCTCCCGACCTCGCGGGTGCGCCACTGGTTGAGCACCCGGTTGATGACCATGACCTGCTTGTTGGTCGCGATGGCGGCCTCCGAAGCGGGATCGAGGTCGAAGTCCTCGTCGGCGACGATCATGTCGACGTCGCGCAGCTCGCCCAGCTCGCGCAGCTCCAGCGGCGTGAACTTCACCTGAGCGGGACCGCGGCGCCCGAAGACGTGCACGTCGGTGACAGGAGACGCCTTCAGCCCCTCGTAGACGTTCGGCGGGACCTCGGTGGGCAGGAGGTCCTCGGCGTGCTTCGCCAGCATCCGCGAGACGTCGAGCGCCACGTTGCCGTTGCCGATGACGGCGACGGAGGACGCCTCCAGCGGCCAGGTGCGCGACACGTCCGGGTGGCCGTCGAACCAGCTGACGAAGTCGGCCGCACCGTAGGAGCCCTCGAGCTCGACCCCGGGGACGTCGAGCGGAGCGTCGCGGACGGCGCCGGTCGCGAAGATCACGGCGTGGTAGTGCCGCTTGAGATCCTCGAGCGTGATGTCGGTCCCGAAGTGCACGTTGCCGAAGATGCGGATGTCGCCCCGGTCGAGCACCTCCCGCAGCGCGGTGATGATCCCCTTGATGCGCGGGTGATCGGGCGCCACGCCGTAGCGGACCAGGCCGTAGGGCGCGGGCAGGTGCTCGAACAGATCGATCGAGACGTCGTACTTCTTCTCGGCCTTGATCATGAGGTCGGCGGCGTAGATGCCCGCGGGACCCGCGCCGACGATGGCCAGCCTGAGCTTGGTCATTGCGTTCCTCCTGCCGGGGCGCCGCAGCGCACAACCGGTCTCATTCCTGCGGCGCAGGGCGCGCCGCGACGATCGGGGTCAGCCGTTGCGCTCGACGACGGTGTCGGCGAAGCGCGTCAGCGCCTTGCGGACGGAGCCGTCGGGCAGCGGAGCGAGGGCGGCGACGGCCTCGTCGGCCCACCGGTGGGCCTCGGCGAGGGTCTGCGCGGTGACGTCGTGATCGCGCAGCTGAGCGATGGCGTCCGAGATGTCGGCGCTCTGCTCCTCCGTGTGCGCGATGGCGTCGTTCGAGCGGCTCACATAGCTCTCGATGCGGGCGAGGAGAGCCGCGGCCTCCCTATCGGAGGAGGCGCGCTCGCGCAGGCGCAGGATCGGCAGCGTCGACACGCCGGCGCGGATGTCCGTGCCGGGGTTCTTGCCGGTCTCCTCCGGCTGGGGAGAGAGGTCGATGACGTCGTCGACGATCTGGAAGGCGACGCCGATCTTCTCGCCGAAGACGCGCATGGCCTCCTCGTACTCCTCCGGAGCCTCCGAGAACGCGACTCCCGTGCGGCCCGCCGCGGCGATCAGGGACCCGGTCTTATCGGCCAGGACGGACAGGTAGTGCTCGACCGGGTCCTCGCCGTCGGTCGGGCCGACCGTCTCGTGCAGCTGCCCGAGGACGAGCCGCTCGAACGTGTCGGCCTGGAGCCGGATCGCCTTGTCGCCGAGCTCGACCATCAGCTGGTTCGCGCGGGCGAAGAGCAGATCGCCCGTCAGGATGGCCACGTTGTTGCCCCACACGGTCTGCGCCGACGGGACGCCGCGGCGCTTCTCCGCCTCGTCCATGACGTCGTCGTGGTAGAGCGATGCGAGATGCGTGATCTCGATCGCCTGCGCGCCCAGCAGCACCTGCGGCGTGTTGCCACGGCCCAGCGACGCGGCCAGGAGGGTGAGCATCGGGCGCACGCGCTTGCCGCCCGCCTCGAGGAGGTACCGGGTGGAGACGTCGGCCACGGCGTCCGCGAAGGACAGCTGTCGGACGAGACCCTCCTCGACCTGCTCCAGACCCGCGTCGATCGTGCGGGCGAGAGCCCGGTCCGACGAGGAGGAGAAGATGCGCTCGGAGAGGCCGAGCTGCGCCGTCAGAGACGGGCTGCGACGGGCGACGGGCGCAGTGGCGTTCACAGGGAAACCCTAACGTCTCGGCCTGTGCGGACCCCGGTCGTCATCGGGTCGCCGCGATCGGCTTGACGCCGCGGTGCAGCGCCACGATGCCCGCGGTCAGATCGCGGTAGGCCACACGCTCGAAGCCCGCCGCGCGGAGCCAGGCGGCGACGACGCTCTGCTCCGGCCAGGCCCGGATGGAATCGCCGAGATAGTCGTACGCAGGATTGTTCGACGACGCGAGGCGCACGACGGCGGGCATGACCCTCGAGAGGTAGAAGTCGTACGCGGCGGCCAGCGGAGCGATCGGCGGAGTCGAGAACTCGCAGATCACGACCCGGCCGCCGGGCTTCAGCACACGCAGGAACTCGGCGAGCGCCGTCCTCGGCTCGGCCACGTTGCGCAGACCGAACGAGATGGTCACGGCGTCGAACGACTCGTCCTCGAACGGGAGGTCCATCGCGTCGGCCTGGACGAACTCGATCCGGTCGTTGCCCGCCTGACGGCGACGGCCGACGGCGATCATCCCCGGGGAGAAGTCGGCTGCGACGACCTGGGCGCCCGACCGCGCCAGCGACGCGCTCGACGTTCCGGTGCCGGCCGCGATGTCGAGGATGCGCTCACCGGGAGCAGGGTTGACGGCGCGAGTCGTCGCGATCCGCCAGAGCCGGTCGTTCCCCACCGAGAGGAGTCCGTTCACCAGGTCGTAAGCGGGAGCCACGGTGTCGAACATCGAGGCGACCTCGTCGGGCCGTTTGGTGAGGTCTGCCTTCGTCACGATCCGCAAGTCTACGGCGAGACGCGGGACGGCGGCTGTGCATCCGCCGTCCCGCGCCCGGTCGGCGCGCTCCCCATGGGGAAGCGCCGGGACCGCCCCGCTCCGCCTCGCGCGGCGGCCCCGGACCGGATCACGGTAGCAACGGAGCCCTGCGCCCCGAGCCCCGCGGCATGGGACGTCCCACCTTCTGGCGCGGGCGTACCCTGCTGAGGTGACGCTCATCGGCGCTGGAACCCCCCTGCTGCGTGCGGAGACGACTCCACTGGACTCTCCGCAGTCGCTCCTCTCCCACTCCGACCCGAGGCGGCCCCTCCTCTGGCAGCGCGACGGCGCCGGCCTCAGCGGACGCGGCGAGGCCCTGCGCCTCGAGTTCTCGGGCCCGGAACGGCTGCGGGATGCGGCGGCGGCCTGGCGGCGGCTCTGCGACGCGGCGACGGTGGAGGACCGGGTCGGACTGCCCGGGACGGGGCTGGTCGCGTTCGGGACCTTCGCTTTCTCGAGCCGATCCGAGGCGACGAGCGTGCTGATCGTGCCGCGCACCGTGATCGGGACGCGCGACGGCCGGTCATGGCTGACGCGGATCACGATCGGCGAGGCGGAGGGACCGGATACGCCGGGCGAGGAGCCGCTGGGGGCGGAGTACCACGTGCCGCTCTCGCCGGGTGCGCTGTCGCCGGACGGGTACCGCGCAGCGGTAGCTGCCGCGGTGGAGACGATCCGGGCGGGCGAGCTGTCCAAGGTCGTGATCGCGCGCGATCTGCAGGGGCGGCTCCCGCCGGGGGCGGACCTGCGTCGGATGCTGGGTGCGCTCACCGAGCGTTACCCGGACTGCTGGGGCTTCGCCGTGGACGGATTCCTCGGCGCCAGTCCGGAGACGCTGGTCGCGGTCGATCGGGGCGAGATCTCGGCGAGGGTGTTGGCCGGCACGGCTGCACGCGGAGCGGACCCCCTCGCCGACGCGGACGTGGAAGCCGCTCTGCTCGAGAGTCCGAAGGACCGCTCAGAGCACGCTTTCGCTCTCGCCAGTCTGGTCCGGGAGCTCGAGCCCCACACACGGGAGCTGACCGCCGGCGCCGCCCCGTTCACGCTCCGCCTGCCGAACCTCTGGCACCTCGCGACGGACGTGCGAGGAATTCTGGACGACTCCTCCAGCGCGCTCGATCTCGTCGATGCTCTTCACCCGACCGCCGCAGTGGCCGGCACTCCGACCGCCGACGCCCTTGCGCTCATCGAGCACCTGGAGCCCTTCGACCGCGGTCGGTACGCAGGACCCGTCGGCTGGATCGACGGCAACGGCGACGGCGAGTGGGCTGTCGGACTCCGCAGCGCCGAGGTCACGGCCGAGGGCGCGGTCACGGCCTGGGCGGGCGCCGGCATCGTGGCCGACAGCGTTCCCGAGTCCGAGCTCGCCGAGACCCGCATGAAGTTCCGCCCGATCGCCGACGCGCTGGCCTGACGCACGTCGAGAGTCGTTGAAGCGGTCGGCTACCCGGCGCCTACCCCGCCGGGTCCCCGTCGAGCCGGGGAGCATCCGGCCGTCGTCCTGCGCCCACCGGCGGTCGCCCGGGCAGCGCCGGCGGCCGGGTCGTCACGCGGCGGCCGGTCGGTGTGGTCCAGTCCGCTGTGCCGTCCGGATGGAGCAGATACGTCCACCGGTCGCCGTGGCGCACGTGGTGGTGGGCGACGCACAGGGAGGCGAGGTTGTCGAGAGTCGTCTCTCCCCCGTTCCGCCATTCGACGCTGTGGTCGGTCTCCGTCGAGGACGCCGGCCGGGTGCAGCCCGGGAAGCGGCAGGTCTGGTCGCGGAGGCGGACCAGCAGCCTCATCCTCGGCGGTGGGAGCCGGTGGCGGCGCCCGACGGAGACGACCGCGCCGGTCTCCTCGTCGGTCAGCACGGGAGTGAAGGCGGCGTCGTCGTCGATGAGCGCTCGCACCGTCTCGGCAGGGATCGGCCCGTAGCCGTCGAGCTCGGCGGCCGCCTCGTCGTCACCCGCGGCGGTGCTCGCCGCCACGGTGACTCTCACCTCGGCCCGCAGCCCGGTCGAGGGCGCCGCGGCTCCCTCCGGAGTGGTCCCCGCCACGTCCCCGTGGCAGAGCAGGTCGGCCCACGCATCGGCGCGGAGCTGCGCCAGCGTCCGCAGATCGCGGTCCCCTTCGGCGCCGTCCCGCAGATCCCTCGCGATGCGGTCGAGCCGGGCGAGCGCTCCGACGGCCTCGGGCGCGGGGACGTGCGCGCAGACCGTCGCCATGCCGTCGATCCCGGCTGTCATCCACACCCGGCGGTCCTCACGGGCGCGAGCGTGCCGCTCGGCGAGGGGCTCGTCGTGCAGCTCCTCCCGCACCCGCGCGAGGGCGTGTCGCAGCTGCCCCGGGGTCAGCGTCTCCGCGAGGTCGACGGCCCGGTCGTCGTAGGCCGCGCGCGCTGCTGCGGGGAGGGTCGCCGCGACGGAGCAGATGAGCTGGCCGGCCTCCCAGCGCATTCTGGCGTCGGCGAGCGCGGACCGGGTCCGCGGCAGCTCCTCCATCAGGAGCGACGCGTGCAGCAGCTCCCTGGCGGCGGTGCGCTCGGAGACCCCGAGGGCGACGGCGAACTCCGCTCGGATCGACCGTTCGACGAGGTCCGTCGCATCCTCGCTGTCCGCCGAGGAGCCTCGGGCGAACGCGTCGGGACAGGTCAGCGCCGCGCAGTGTCCCGCGTGCAGCGCCTCCGCCGCGGACAGGAGCACCGGGGAGGCGCTCCTCGCGAGCGCCGCCGCCCGGTCGCCGAGGGCGAGGACCTCTCCTCGCACGGTCTCCGCATCAGCCATGCCTCCAGCGAAGCAGCAGCAGACGAGCTGCGGAGCTCGAACGAGGCGTCCCCGGGAGAACAGCGTCCGACGACGACCTGTGGAGGACCGTCCGACCGGACCCGCGCGGACTCAGCGCTCGAGCCGGATCTCCACGATGCCCGGCCCGTCACCCGGCGAGGTCAGCGCCTGCTCCAGCTCGCCGCGCGTCGCCGCACGACGGTGGCCCCACCCGTAGGCGCGCGCGAGAGCCTCCAGATCGGCGTTCTGCGGGGTGAACTGCACGCGGTCGAACGCATCGGGATGCGAGCTCGACGCGACCTCGAGTCCGTCGAAGATCGTGCCGCCCCCGTCGTTCACGACGACGAGCTGCACGCGCGGGCGTCGCTCTCCGGGCGGGAGGAGGAGGCCGCCGGCCTCGTGGAGCAGAGTGAGATCGCCGAGGACCGCGCGGGTGACTCCGCCTGCTCCCTGCTCGGTCGCCTGCGACGCCACCGCGATCCCGAGAGCCGTCGAGATCGTGCCGTCGATGCCGGCGAGGCCGCGGTTCGCCAGGACGGATATCCGCTTGCCCGGCAGGGTCCCGTCGGCGACGCGGATCAGCCGCGACGCTCCGAACAGCAGCCGGTCGTGCGGCCAGGTGACCTTCCAGACCGCGGCGACGACGAAGTCGCGGGTGAGCGGTGCCCTGATCGCGGCGAGGGCGTTGCGCGCGTAGCCGCGGCGGTCCTCGACCGACATCGACCCGGCGTCGGGGACCTCGTCCAGCTCGTCGGGGTCGACCGTCAGGGCGCGGCTCGCGGACACCCAGGATCCGGCCCAGGCGCGCTCGCCGCGCTCGGGACGCGGCGCCCCCTCGGGGCGGACCACGTCGACGCCTCCGACGCGGCGGGCGCGCCGGCCGGGGTTGTAGAACTGCTCGCGCACGGCGTCCACGACGATCACCTCGACGTCCTCGCGGCGCAGCAGTTCGGGGACCTCGCGGGAGAGCGTCGGGTGTCCGAGCACGATCGCCCGGCGGATGCGTCCGCCGAAGTCGGGCTCGCCGAGCAGGCGACGCCAGGCGACGACGAGCTGCGGTCCGAAGCGGGCGCCGGAGGAGACCTCGGCCAGCAGCGGCCAGTCGCCGGCGCGAGCGATCTCCTCGGCCTCGGCTCCCGCCTTGTCCCCGGCGATGACGACCGTGAGCGGCTCACCGGGACCGGCGGTCACGACGGCACGCGGGATCCCGGATCCGACAGCGGGCGACGAGACCGGTTCGATCCCCTCCATGTCGGGCAGAGTGGAGGAGAGCGGGTCGCGGAAGGAGAGGTTCAGGTGGACCGGCCCACGCCGCGCCGCGGTGACGGCACGATCGGCGAGCGCCCGCGCGTCCTCGGGCCGGGAGGCGTCGTCCGGAGCAGCGACGTCCTCGAACAGCCGCACGGCTCGCCCGTACAGCTCGCGCTGCTCGGCCGTCTGGTTCGAGCGGATGCCGCGCAGCTCGTCGGGCCGGTCGGCGGTCAGGACGATCATCGGCACGTCCGAGGCGTCCGCCTCGAGCACGGCCGGGTGCAGGTTCGCGGTCGCCGTGCCGGAGGTCGTGATCACGAGCGCCGGCGTCCGGGATTCGAGGGCGAGGCCCAGCGCCAGGAACCCCGCGGAGCGCTCGTCGATCCGCACGTGCAGCCGGACGTCGCCGCGGGTCTCGAGCTCGGCCGCCACCAGGGCGAGCGCCTGCGAGCGGGAGCCCGGAGCGACGACGACGTCGCGGACGCCGAGCGCGACGAAGCGGGTGAGGAGGTCGACCGCGAATCGGGTGGAGGGGGCGACCGGCCGGTGCTCAGGCATCCCGGCGGCCGGGGCCGTCGGCCTCGCCCTGCTCGTCCATGTCGGCGAGGTCGCGCTCGAGCTGGGCGATGCGCTCGGCCTGCAGGCGCTCCTCCTCGGGGTCGCGCTCGGTGCGGAGGGTGCCGAGGAAGTCGGGGTCGTCGTCCGGAGCGGTGTAGCGGCGGCCGGCGGCGCGCTGCTTGCGAGGGCGGCCGATCCAGAACCACAGTCCCGCACCGATGACCGGGAGGATCAGCACCACCAGGAGCCAGGACCACTTCGGGATCGCCCGCACGGCGTGACGGTTGCTCATCGCGACGTCGATCACGGTGTAGACCGTGAAGACGGCGAGGGCCACGAGCAGGCCGATGACGAGGCGGATCATGGACACGAGTCTACGTCCGGCACCCCCGTCGGGGAGGGTCCGCACGGACGCTGGACAGGAGGCTCCCACGGTGCTCACGGAACCGCGTGCAGGGGCCGACGTACACTGTCCCGGTGAAACTGAGCCGCGCGGTCGTCGTCTACTCGCTCCTGCGCCTGGCGATGTTCGCCGGCGTCTTCGTGCTGGTGTACCTGCCGGCGCGCACCTTCGTCGACTCGGAGCTGACGGCCGCGGTCACCGCGGGCTTCGTCGCCGCGATCGCGAGCCTGTCCCTCTCCTACATCCTGCTGAGGAAGCCCCGCGAGCGCATCGCGGAGGCGATCTACGAGCGCCGCAAGGACGTCCCGCGCGCTCCGACCGACGACGACGTCGAGGACGCCGCGGTCGACGCGACCCGCGACGACCGCTGAGCCGGGCGATCCCGCCGGCGAGGGCTCCCCTCGGACGGGCTGACCCCGCTCGCACCAGGCCCGGCGCGCAACAGCCGATCTCACCCGAATCCGGCCCACCCGAGCCCGCCTCGTGCGAGCCGCCGCTCTAGAACGCCAGCGCCGCCCCGAGGATGACCGCGTAGGCGAGCCCGCCCAGGCTGGTCAGCTGCAGCGCCAGGATGAGCTCCTTCGCCGTCTTCGCCGTCAGGGTGATCAGGATGGCCGGCAGGATCATCAGAAGCACGAAGAGCGTCAGCCATGCCAGCGGGTAGAACAGCGCGAGGATCACCGCGATGCCGAACGGGATCAGCACGAAGCCCGTGTATATCGCCCGGGACACGGCCGGTCCCGCGAGGACCGCGAGGGTCCGCTTGCCCGAGAGGCGGTCGGTCGGGATGTCGCGGATGTTGTTGACCATGAGCACGGCGCAGGCGAACAGGCCCGCCGCCACGGCGCCGAGCCACGACTCCTGGTTGGTGCGGCCGATCTGCACGAACGTGGTGCCGACGGTGGCGACCAGGCCGAAGAACACGAAGACGAAGAGCTCGCCGAGCCCGAGGTAGCCGTAAGGGCGGCGTCCGCCGGTGTAGAACCAGCCGGCTGCGATCGCCGCCGCGCCGACGATCAGGAACCACCACTGCCCCGAGAGGGCGGTGAGCACGAGGCCGGCGACGGCCGCGATCCCGAAGAAGACCAGGGCGACGGTGAGCACCTGGCGGGGCTTCGCCGCTCCGGAGCCGGTCAGCCGCGAGGGTCCGACGCGGTTGGCGTCGGTGCCGCGCACGCCGTCGGAGTAGTCGTTGGCGTAGTTGACGGCGATCTGCAGGGCGAGCGAGACGGCCAGGCAGAGCAGGGCGCGCACCCAGTGCCAGCCCTCGTCGACGACCTGGGTCGCTCCGGTGCCGATGAGCACGGGGGCGACGGCCAGCGGGAGGGTGCGGAGGCGGGCGCCGGCGATCCACTCGCGGGGACCGGCGGGCTTCACGACGACCGCTCGCGGGCTGCCCCCGGGGCGGCCGCTGGAGGACTTCTTCTTGCGACTCGTACTCGACACGGAGGGAATCCTACCCACCGGCCAGTCGACGCTCGGAGCCGGTCAGGCCTGCTCGGCGAGCACCTCGAGGGCGCGGCGGTCGGGCTTCCCGGAGGCGAGGAGGGGGATGCGGCCGACCGGCAGCACGGCCGCGGGAGCGGCGGCGCGCCCGAGGCGGTCGGCGATCAGGGCGCGCAGGTCGGTGAGCGCGGGAGCCTCCTCCGCCGTCACGACGACCGGGACCTCGCCCCACTGCTCGTCCGCTCGCCGCACGACGACCGCGTCGGGGACGGTCCCCTCGCGGAGCACGGCCTCGACGGAGTCGAGCGAGACCTTCTCCCCGCCCGACACGATCACGCGGTCGAGCCGACCGGTCACCCGGAGGCGCCCGTCGACGATCGAGCCCGCGTCGCCCGTGCGGTACCAGCGCTCCCCGTCGATCTCGAGGAAGGCGGCGGCGCTGCGCTCGTGGTCGATCGCGCCGTCGGCGTCGAGGTAGCCCTCCGCGAGGGTCGGCCCGCCGAGCAGCACCTGCCCGTCCTCGACGCGCATCCGCACGTCGTGGAGCGGGACGCCGTCGTAGACGCAGCCACCGGACGTCTCGCTCGATCCGTAGGTCAGGCGGATGCGCACGCCGAGGGCGGCGGCGCGGTCCCGCAGCGGCTGCGGCGTCGCCTGGCCGCCGATCAGGAGCGCGTCGAACGAGCGGAGCGCCTCGGCCGCGGCCGGATCGCGATCGGCGAGGTCCAGCAGCCGCGCGAGCTGCACGGGGACCAGCGAGGAGTACCGCCGCTCCCCCGCCGGCATCGTCCGAGCGAGAGCGAGGAAGGCCGCCGCGTCGAAGCCGCCGGCCGGGAGGACGACCGGGTCGGCCTCCGCCGTCAGCGAGCGGACGAGCACCTGCAGTCCCGCGACGTAGTGCGTCGGCAGGCAGAGCAGCCAGCGTCCCGGCCCGCCCAGCTCGGCGAGGGTCGCGGAGGCGCTGGTGAGCAGGGCCGCTGTCGAGAGCGCGACCCGCTTGGGCGGCCCCGACGAGCCCGAGGTCTCGACGACGACGGCGACGCGCTGCGGCACGACGGCATCCTCGGAGGCGGTCGCAGCGCCGGGGGCGGAGACGCGGATCGCCGGGCCGCTGCCGTCCAGGGCCGCGCGAAGAGCGAGGAGGACGGCCTCGACCGTCGCGTCGACACCGGCGAGCGGGCGGGTCACCTGCGTGCCCTCCGGCTCAGAACTGCCACGGGAACGGCGACCAGTCGGGCTCGCGCTTCTCGAGGAAGGAGTCTCGTCCCTCGACGGCCTCGTCGGTGCCGTAGGCGAGGCGCGTGGTCTCGCCCGCGAAGAGCTGCTGGCCCACGAGGCCGTCGTCCACGGCGTTGAACGCGTACTTCAGCATCCGGATGGCCGTGGGCGACTTGGTGAGTATCGTCTCGGCCCACTCCACCGCGGTCGTCTCGAGCTCGGCGTGCGGGACGACCGCGTTCACGGCACCCATCTCGTAGGCGCGCTGCGCGGAGTACTCCCGCGCGAGGAAGAACACCTCGCGCGCGGCCTTCTGCCCGATCTGGCGGGCGAAGTACGCCGAGCCGTAGCCCGCGTCGAAGGAGCCGACGTCGGCGTCCGTCTGCTTGAAGCGCCCGTGCTCGGCGGAGGCGAGGGTGAGGTCGCAGACCACGTGCAGCGAGTGCCCGCCTCCCGCGGCCCAGCCGGGGACGGCCGCGATGACGACCTTCGGCATGAAGCGGATGAGGCGCTGCACCTCGAGGATGTGCAGGCGGCCGTTCCGCGCGGAGTCGATGCCCTCGGCGGTCTCGCCGTCGGAGTACCGGTAGCCGTCGCGGCCGCGGATCCGCTGGTCTCCCCCGGAGCAAAAGGCCCAGCCTCCGTCGCGCGGGCTCGGGCCGTTGCCGGTGAGGATGACGACGCCGATGCGCGGGTTCGTCCGGGCGTCCTCGAGGGCGCGGAACAGCTCGTCGACCGTGCGCGGCCGGAACGCGTTGCGGACCTCGGGCCGGTCGAACGCGACCCGCGCGATGCGGCCGGAGCGGTCGTGGTGGTAGGTGATGTCCTCGAGTGCGTCGAAGCCGTCGACGGCCGCCCAGCGGTGCGCGTCGAACAGTTCGGAGACCTGCGTGCTCATGCCACGACCCTACTGATCCGGACTGCACGGTGACTCGACACCGCCCGGGCAGACGGAAGGGGACCCCGCTGACGCGGAGTCCCCTGCCGGTGCTCGCCCCTACTTGGCGGCGGAGGTGGTGCGGTTCTCGGCCGACACCATCCAGGCGTACTGCTCGAGGCTCTGGATGATCGCGTGGAGGAGGTCCGCGCTGGTCGGGTCCTCCTCGTCCACCTGGTCGTGGACCTCGCGCATGGTGGCGGCGGTGTTCTCGAGGCGGATCGTGACCAGGTCGACGGTCTCGGCCGTGTCGATCTCGCCGTGCGGGTACTCGGGGAGGGTGGTGGTCGCGGCGACGGTGTCGCTGCGGCCGTCCGGGATCCCGTGGAGGGCGCGCATGCGCTCGGCGATGTCGTCGCTGAACTCGCGCGCGGCCTCGATGATCTCGTCGAGCTGCAGGTGGAGGTCGCGGAAGTTCTTGCCGACGACGTTCCAGTGGGCCTGCTTGCCCTGGACGTGGAGCTCGATCAGGTCGACGAGGACGATCTGGAGGCTGTCGAGCAGCTCCTTGGAGGCCTTGAAGCCCTTCTCGGCGTTCTGACGGCGGCTGGTCTTGGCACCGGAGCCCGCGGGGGCTTCGACGTGGCGTTCGAGGGTGGTGGTCATGGACCGTTCCTTTCTCTTGCAGTGCCGGGTGCGGTGTCCCGCCCCGAGTCTGGCTTCTTCGGCTGGACGGCGCCCGCACGCGCAGGGTGCGCGCGCTGGGCGGGGCCCGTGGTCGCAGGGATCAGATCGTGGCGACGGATCCGGAGTCGACGCGGTAGTTCGAGCCGTTCACGAACGAGGCGCGGTCGGAGCAGAGGAAGGCGATCACGGCTGCGACCTCCTCGGCCTCGCCCCGGCGCTTCAGCTCCATGTACGGCCGCTCCTCGTCGAGGAAGGACGAGATCGCCTCGTCGACCGAGGTGCCCCTCTGCTCGGCGCGCTTGGACATCATCGCGTCGGTCATCGGAGTGCGGATGAACGCGGGCGAGACCGTGTTCACGAGCAGGCCCTCCTGCGCGTAGGAGCGCGAGAGGCCCTTGGCGAAGGCGAGGACGCCCGCCTTCGCGGCGCAGTAGGGCAGTTCGTCGTCGTAGGGCTGCACGGCGTCCTCGGAGGCGGTGAGCACGAGCCGGCCCCAGCCTCCGGTGCGGAGGTCGGGGAGGAACTCGCGCACGAGCCGCACAGGCCCGAGCAGATCGACCTCGAGGGTGCTGGTCCAGCCCTCGTCGTCGATCTCGTGGAAGAGGCCCTGCGCCCCTGTGACTCCGGCGCACTGCACGAGGATGTCGATCGCGCCGACCGCTCCGGCCACGCGGCGGTGCAGCTCGGCGAGCTGCTCCGTGCTGGTGACGTCGGCGGCGAAGGCGTGCAGGCGGCCCTCCGGAGCGTCGAGCCCGGCCGCCGCCCGGTCGAGCTCCGCCTGGTCCTTGTCGGTGATCACGACGGTCGCGCCGTCGGCGAGGAGGAGCTGCGCCGTGGCCAGGCCGATGCCGGAGTCGCCTCCGGTGACGAGGGCGATGCGGCCGCTGATGCCGAGATCCATGCTGAGGTGCTCCTTGTGGGTGCGGTGCGAGGGGGTGGTACCGGTCTACGCCCCTCGGAGCCGGCCCTCAACGGGTTGCGCGGACGCCGTCGGCGGGGTTACGCGCGGCCGACCTTCTCCGGCGCCAGCTCCTCGATGGTGATGGCCGCGTTGATCAACGCGAGGTGGCTGAGCCCCTGCGGCAGGTTGCCCCAGAAGGCCAGGTCGTCGACCGCGATCATCTCGGACATGATCCCGACGTCGTTCGGGACCGTGGCGACGAGCTCGTCCATCAGGGCGACCGACTCGTCGTGCCGACCGACGCAGGCCAGGGCGGAGGCGAGCCAGAACGAGCAGGCCACGAACGGGTGCTCCTCGCCCTCCATGCCGGAGTAGCGGAACAGCAGCGCGCCGCGGCCGAGCTCCTTCACCAGGGCGTCGATGGTGGAGATCATCCGCTCACCGCGCTCGTAGCCGCTGGGCGCGTGCAGGAGCACAGAGGCGTCCAGCTCCTCGCTGCCCGGGTACATCACGTAGGAGCCGAGCCCCTCGGACCAGCAGTGCTCCTCGATCCACTCGCGGATGCGGTCGCGCTCGAAGCGCCAGCGGTCGGGGCTGCCCGCGACCTGGCCGAGCTCCGCCAGGTGCACGGCCGCGTCGAGCGCCTGCCAGCAGCCCATCTTCGAGGAGGTGTAGTGCTGCTCCTCCTCCAGCTCCCACATGCCCGCATCGCGGTTCCGCCACAGGTCGCAGGTGGTGTCGGCGACGCGGGCGAGGAGCCGACCGGTCTGGATGTCGAGGACGTTGCCCTCGTCGACGTAGATGCGGCAGATGTCGAAGAGGTCGCCGAAGACGCCCAGCTGCAGCTGGCTCTGCGCTGCGTTGCCGGCGACGACCGGGCCGATGCCGGCGTAGCCCGGGACGTCGAACTCCTCCAGGACGGTCGGCATGGAGCCGTCGAGTCCGTAGAAGATGTGCAGGTCCGGCCCGTGCTCCTTGATCGTGCGGAGGAGCCAGGACAGCGCGGCGTGCGTCTCCTCGCGCAGGCCGAAGCGCACCAGCGCGTGCATCGTGTACGCGGCGTCGCGCACCCAGGCGAAGCGGTAGTCCCAGTTCTTGCCACCGTTGGGCGACTCCGGGAGCGACGTGGTCGCGGCCGCGGCGATGGCTCCCGTGGGCGAGTAGATCAGCAGCTTGAGCGCGAGGGCGCTGCGCTGGACGGCCTCGGACCACGGGCCGTCGTAGGAGAACTCCTCCGACCAGTCCTGCCAGCTGCGGATGGTGCGGTCGATGCCGCGGTCGACGTTCTTCGCGACCGGGAAGTGCAGCGGCTCGTCGTGCGTGGCCGACACGACCAGGACGTGCCGCACGGCGTCCTTCCCCGCGGTCACGACGAAGGAGCCCGTCAGCTCGTCGCCGGCGCCGGAGGGCGCGTCGTCGCCGTCGGGCCCGTGCTCCTGCCCGGTGACGCCGATGGTGATGTCTCCGGCGCGGATGAGCGAGCGGCCGTCGGCGTTCTGGATCCACGGGGAGAACCGGCCGAGTCCCGTTCCGGGACGCACGGCCCACCGCATCCGCACCTCGCCGTCGACACCGTCCACGCGGCGCGCGAGCTCGGCCCACGGGAGGCGGCCCGCGATCCCGGTGACGAGCGCGTCCGTCACGCGGACGGTGCCCGACTCGGTGGTGAAGGTGGTCTCGAGGACGTTCGTGTCGCGGATGTAGGCGCGCGAGACCTCGGCGGGCTCCTCGGGGGCGAGCTCGACGCAGCCGCCGGACTCGGCGTCGATCAGGGCGGCGAAGGCGGGGGTGGAGCCGAGGTCCGGGACGGGCATCCAGTCGACGCTGCCGTCCTTCGCGATCAGGGCGACCGTGCGACCGTCTCCGATCGCGGCGTAGTCGCGCAGGGGCCTGGTCGAGCGGGGTGCAGCCATCCCCTCACCGTAGGGCGCGGGCGGTGCGCCGACTCGGGCTTGCGGGCGGACGGGCTTGCTTGTAGCGCCCGGTCAGGTCGTGGCGACTCCGCCGTACTCCTCGAGGCGGTCGGTGAACTCGCCGCGGTCCTCGTCCTGGAGGACCCCGTTCGCGTACCCGGCGAGGAACGCGCCCTGCGGGTCCGGCGAGAGGCCGACTCCGTCGAGCATGTCGGCGACCAGGCCGGTCGGATCGGCGTCGAGGTCGACGAGGCCCAGCTCGATCGCGGGCACGAGGTCGGCGGAGGAGCGGGCGGTGACGATCCAGAGCGCGGCCGAGGCCTCCTCGTCCGAGAGGTCGCCGTCGAGCTCGTAGCCCGCCTCCGACCACTCCTCGGGGGTGTCGGCCACCTCGACGTCGTCGAAGCCGAGGGGCGAGAGCGCTGCGGTGAAGCGGTCGACCGCCGCCTGCCTGTCGGCGTCGGTCGAGACGTCGGCGGCGGCGTACTCGGTCGCCGAGATGTAGTCGTAGAGGAGGGAGGGCCCGCCGTAGGCGTTCTGCGACTGCTCGTAGTACTCGTCGTCGGCCGAGGTCCACTCCTCGGGGACGGCGCCCTCGACGGCCGCGACGGCCTTCTCGGCACTCGCGCGCACGTCCTCCGCGGCCGGCTGGCCGAGGATCGTCGCGGCGTCGCCGTCCTGGTAGCCGGGGTAGTCGTAGAGCGGATCGGACGGGTCCCCGCTGCCGAACGGGTCGTCCGTCGGGTCGCCGAACGGCTCGGACGGAGCGCTCGTCGACGCGCTGCCGGCGGCGGAGTCGAGCGCGCCGCCCACTCCGACGGCGACGAGCGTGCCGAGCACGCCGGTGTAGACGACGCCCACGAGGAGGCTCGTGCCCAGCGCGATCCAGGCGCCCCTGCCGAGCGGGCGGTGGGAGGGGACGGAGCCCTGCGTCGGGCCCGGGGCGGGCGCGGGCGGCGGGCTCATCGGCATCTGGCTCATCGCACTCCTCCGGACTCCAACGGCAGCCTCGTCAGTCTGGCACCTCGGCGGTCGCTCGGAGGAGGGACCCCGGGGGCTTGCGCGCGCGTCGCCGACCTCCTGCGCCCGGGTGGCCGCCGCGTCGCCCCGGCCGGTGGACAATGGCCGGATGGACGACGTCGTGCCCGCCTCCCCGCTCCCCTCCCTCGGCGAGATCGACGCGGGACTCCGCGTCGTCGCTCTGCCGCTCCGCACCCGCTTCCGCGGCGTCGACAACCGCGAGATCGCGCTCGTGCGCGGCCCCGAGGGCTGGACCGAGTTCTCGCCCTTCCTCGAGTACGGCGCGGAGGAGTCGGCGGCGTGGCTCCGGGCGGCGATCGACTACGGCTGGAGCGAGCAGCCGGCACCGCTGCGCGACCGCATCCCGGTGAACGCGACCATCCCGGCCGTCGCACCGCACGAGGTCGCCGCCGTGCTCGCGAGCTACCACGGCTGCCGCACGGCGAAGGTGAAGGTCGCCGAGCGCGGCCAGACGCTGGCCGACGACGTGGCCCGGGTCGTCGAGGTCCGCCGCCTGCTCGGTCCGGAGGGCCGGATCCGCGTGGACGCGAACGGCGGCTGGAACCTCGACGAGGCCGAGCACGCCGTCCACGCCCTCGCGGAGTCCGACCTCGAGTACGTCGAGCAGCCGTGCGCGAGTGTCGACGAGCTGGCGGAGCTGCGCTACCGGGTGAAGTACATGGGCATCCCGATCGCCGCCGACGAGAGCGTCCGCAAGGCCGCCGATCCGCTCGCCGTCGCCCGGTCCGGAGCCGCGGACCTGCTGGTCGTGAAGGCCCAGCCGCTCGGCGGGACGCGCCGGGCGCTGGCGCTCGTCGCCGAGGCGGGGCTGCCGGCGGTGGTCTCGAGCGCGATCGACAGCTCGGTCGGACTCGCCATGGGCGCCGCCCTGGCCGCGGCGCTCCCCGAGCTGCCCTTCGACTGCGGACTCGGCACCGCGTCCCTCCTCGCCGCGGACGTCACGGAGCGGCCGCTGCGGCCGGTCGACGGCGGCATCCCCGTCGGCCGCGTGGAGGTCTCGGAGGAGCTCCTCTCCCGTCACGCCGTGTCACCGGAGCGGCTCGCCTGGTGGCGGGCGCGGCTCCGCGACTCCTACGCGCTGCTCTGATCGTCGGCGGCGGGCGCCGCGTCGGAGGAGCGGCAGAATGGGAGCGTCGGCCGCCGGTGCCCGACGCGTCCCCCACCCTCGAGCATCGGAGCACCGTGAGCGCATCGACCGTCCCCGTCTTCCTCGACTGCGACACCGGCATCGACGACTCGCTCGCCCTGGCGTACCTCCTCCGCTCGCCCCGGGCCCGCCTCGTCGGGATCAGCACGGTCAGCGGCAACACCGACGCCCGCCGGGCCGCCGTCAACAGCCTCGGCCTGCTCGCGCTGGCCGGCCGCGACGACGTGCCGGTCGCCGTGGGGGCGCACCACTTCCTCGAGGAGGACTACGCCGGCGGATCTCCGCACGTGCACGGCGACGACGGCATCGGCGGGGTCGCGCTGCCCGAGGGCGGCGAGCCGGTCGACGAGGATCCGGCCGACCTCCTCCTCCGTCTCGCTCGTGAGCACGAGGGCGAGCTGCGGCTGGTCGCGATCGGCCCGCTGACGAATCTCGCGCTCGCCCTCCGTGCGCACCCGGAGATCGCGTCCCTCGTCCACTCGGTGACCGTGATGGGCGGAGCCGCGCTGGTCCCCGGCAACGTGACCGCCGTGGCGGAGGCCAACATCTGGCACGACCCCGCGGCCGCCGCCGAGGTCGTCGCGGCCGACTGGGATCTCACGCTCGTGCCCCTGGACGTGACCATGCGGCACCTGCTGACGGAGGAGGACCGCGCCGTCCTGCTCGCGTCGCCCGATCCCCTCGCGCAGGCCATCGGGCAGGCGCTCGACTTCTACTTCGACTTCTACGTCGGCCACTTCGGCGAGCGCACCGCTGCCATGCACGACCCCATGGCCGCCGCGATCGCCGTCGACGCCGTCGCCCTCACCTCCGCCCCGCGCGTCCACGTCACTGTCGACGCCACCCACGGCCCCGGCCGCGGCCAGACCGTCGCCGACCTCCGCGGCATCTACCGCGGCGTCCACCCCTCCGACGCCCGCACCCGCGTCGTCCTCGCCCTCGACGCCCCTTTCGCCCCCCACCTCATCGACGTCGTCACCGCCGTCTGACCCGTCCGCCGTCGCCCCGGCGTCCACCACAGCCACTCGACAGGCACGGATCCGCCCGCAAACCGCCCGTGCCCCCTGTGCGCGACACGCCCGCTCCGCGCACTACTCGATCAGCAGGCACCGCCCCCTGCGCGTCCATCTACGGGAACTCGATCGGCCCGCTCCCCGCGTTCGCGCCATGGGATCTCGATACGCGCGCCGCGCGCGCTACCCGATCAGCATGTTCCGTCGACCGCCGTCTACCCCGGCCCTCCCGCGAAGCCCAGCTCATCAGACCCGACCGCGAAGCGGAGCCCACCCGGACCCGACCGCGAAGCGGAGCCCAACGAACTCGACCGCGTAGCGGAGCCCAACGAACCCGACCGCATAGCGGAGCCCGGCCAGACCCGACCGCGAAGCGGAGGCCTCCCGCGGCGACCGCGAAGCGGAGCCGTCCTCAAAGCGTGTCCTGGTGGGCGTTCGGCGGGGCCTGGTGGGGTCGATCGCAAGGCGGAGGCGTCGGGCGTAGCGGGAGCTACGTTCGTCGCCGACAACGCCGCGAGCGGCCCCGCCAGGCCCCGCCGACCCGATCGCAAGGCGGAGGGGTCGGGCGTAGCGGAGCTACGTTCGTCGCCGACAACGCCGCGAGCGGCCCCGCCAGGCCCCGCCGATCACATGCCGGTGTCGAGGCCGGAGTAGGCGTGGAGTCCCTTGAAGAACACGTTGACGACGCCGAAGTTGAACATGACGGCGGCGAAGCCGACGATGGCGAGCCAGGCGGAGGGGGTGCCGCGCCAGCCGCGGGTGGCGCGGGCGTGGATGTAGCCGGCGTAGATGGTCCAGATGATGAAGGTCCAGACCTCCTTGGTGTCCCAGCCCCAGTAGCGGCCCCAGGCCTTCTCGGCCCAGACGGCGCCGGCGATGAGCGTGAAGGTCCAGAGGATGAAGCCGAGGATCGTGACGCGGTAGGCGAGGTTCTCGAGGGTGAGGGAGCTGGGCAGGGTGCGCAGGAAGCGGAGGACCGAGCGGGGGCTGTCGCCGGAGGATTCGCGGCGGGCCTGGAGGAGCTGGGTGACCGAGAGCGCGAAGCCGAGGGCGAAGAACGCGGTGCCGAGGATCGCGACGAGCACGTGGATGACCAGCCAGTAGGACTGGAGTGCCGGCGGGAGCGGGACGACGGCGACGTAGTAGTTGACGGTCGCGATGCCGAGGAGCACCAGGACGAGGCCGGTGATGAACGCTCCGAGGAAGCGGAGGTCCCAGCGCAGCTGGACGGCGAGGAAGACGCCGATGATGATGAGCGTCCCGGTCATCGAGAACTCGTACATGTTCGCCCAGGGGACGCGGCCGGCGGCGACGCCGCGGAGGACGGTCGCGGCGAGGTGGAGCACGAAGCCGAGGAGCGTGAGCGAGAACCCGATGCGCATGGTCTTCGAGCGGGCGGGGGCGCGGTAGACCTCGTCCTCGACGCGGCTGCCGATGCGGGAGAGCGTCGCGGTGCGTCCGGAGCCTGCGGCGGCGACGGTGGCCTTGCCGCTGGCCGCGCGGTCGGCGGCGGCCGCGGAGGCGACGCGCTCCGCCTCCTGCACGACCTCGATCGACTCGCCGTCGGCCAGGGAGGCGCGGCGGGCGAGGTCGATCGCGAAGAAGACGAACGCCATGGCGTAGATGCCCATGGCGGAGGAGAGGCACAGCACCGAGTACTGCGAGAGGGTCGCGATCACCTCCTCAGGGTAATCGCTCGCCGCCCCGCCCGCCCCTTCGCGCTTGCACAGACTCGGCCCCTGCCCAGCCGGGCGGCGCCTGTGGAGGGGCCTCCGGGGCGTCCGGGAGGCGGGTCAGTCGAGCGGGGCGTGCCGGTCGGCGATCGTCCGCACGGCGCGCACCAGCTGGGGGTCCTCGCCGCGGGCGAGTCCCGCGTACTCGAGGAGGAGGCCGCCGTCGTCCTGGGCGGTCGCCTTCACCCACACGCGGCGCCGCGGGACGAACAGCGAGGTGAGGAGTCCGGCGAGCACGAGGATCGCGAAGAGCAGCACCCAGCCCTGGGTCGCGTCGTGGTGGATGTCGAACGAGGCGAAGCGCTTGACGCTGTCGGTGCCGATCCGCGTGGGGTCGGCGCCCGTGTTGTCGAAGGTCACGCTGCCGAGCCCGTTCGGGAGCTCGGCCGTGTCGCCGGGCTTGAGGGTGATCGGCGCGACGCCGGTGGTGCCGCCGGTGAGCCGGGTCAGCGAGTCGGTGTTGAGCACGTAGACGGATGTGGGCACTCCCCCGTCGAGGCCGAGGTCGCCCGCGAAGACGTTCAGCGAGAGCACGGGGTACTGCAGGTCGGGGAAGATCGAGGTCGACGCCCCGGAGGCCAGCGTGTCCTGCGTCGGGTAGAAGAAGCCGGTGAGGCCCAGCTGCTCCGAGAGCCCGTCCGGCACCTTCACGACGCCGACGGAGGTCAGGTTCGCGTCCTGCGGGAGGAACGGCACCGAGTCGGTGAAGATCGCCCGGCCGGAGGGATCCCGGACCGTGATCGTCGGCGCGTAGCCGTTGCCGAGGAGGTAGACGTTCGTGCCGCCGATCGCCAGCGGGTCGTTGACCTTGATCGTGCGGTCCTCGGTGCCCCCGCCGCGCTCGGAGGTCGTGACGTTCGCGGTGAAGTCGACGGGCTGGCCGAGCGCCGACTGGTTCTGCTCCTCGTACTTCACGTCGAGGCTGTCGAGGGTCAGCTGGTACGGGTCGAGCTGGCTGCTGTCGAAGAAGCGGCCGGGGTTGAAGGAGTCGTAGGCCGCGAGGTTGTTCGCGAACCCCTGGGAGCCCTCGACCAGCACGCGCTGCCCGCTGTAGCCGAACCCGCCGCCCACTCCGACGGCGACGAGGATGCCGACCAGGGCGGAGTGGAAGACCAGGTTGCCGGTCTCGCGGAGGTAGCCGCGCTCGGCCGAGACGCTCGACCAGCGGCCGCGCGGGTCGTCGTAGCGCTCGACACGGTAGCCCGCCCGGCGCAGGACGGAGTGGGCGGAGGCGACGGCCTCCTCCTCCGTCGCGCCCTCGACCTCGCGGACGGTGTAGCCGGCGAGGCGCTGCAGGCGCGCGGGCGTGCGCGGCGGCCGCGACCGCATCGCCTGGAAGTGGTGGCGCGTGCGCGGGACGATGCAGCCGATCAGGGAGATGAACAGCAGCAGGTAGATGCTCGAGAACCAGGCGGAGGTGTAGGTGTCGAACGCCTGCACCCTGTCGAGCAGGGGCGCGAGGTCGGGGTTGTCGACGAAGTACTGGGTCACGCCGTTGGGGTCGGAGGAGCGCTGCGGCACGAGCGATCCGGGGACCGCCGCGATCGCCAGCAGCAGCAGCAGGAACAGCGCCGTGCGCATGCTGGTGAGCTGGCGCCACATCCAGCGGAGCCAGCCGGTGAACCCGAGCGCCGGCTGGGTGACGGTGCCGTCGGAGTCGTAGTGGTCGGCGGGGCGGAAGGAGGCGTCCGTCCTCCGCTGCGCGGCCTCGTCGGGGCGGCGCGTGCTCTCCTCGGGCTCAGATCGCCGGCTGGAAGCCATCGATCACCGCCGAGAGGGATCCGTAGACGAGGGTGTTCCAGATGCCCGTGACCATCAGGACTCCGATCAGGACGAGGGCGGCGCCGCCGAGGACGTTGACCACGCGGATGTGGCGCTTCACGAAGGCGAGCGTGCTGGTCACCCAGCTGAAGCCGAAGGCGACGAGGAGGAAGGGGATGCCGAGTCCGAGGCAGTAGACCAGGGCGAGGAGGGCGCCGCGCCAGGGCGAGCCCACGCCGTAGCTGAGGGCGAGGATCGAGCTCAGCGTCGGGCCGAGGCAGGGCGTCCAGCCGACGCCGAAGACGATGCCGAGCAGCGGCGCTCCGATCAGCCCGGTGGCGGGACGGATCCCGGGCCGGAGCGTGCGCTGGAGGAACGAGAACTGGCCGATGAAGACGAGCCCCATCGCGATCACGACGAGCCCGAGGACGCGGGTGATCAGGTCGGTGTACTGGCGCAGCCAGAAGCCGACCGTGCCCGCCGCCGCACCGTAGAGGACGAACACCAGCGAGAATCCGAGCACGAAGAGGAGGACGCCCAGCACGACCCGGCGGCGTCCGCGGGCCGCGCGCTCGTCGGCGTCGGTGAATCCGCCGACGTAGGCGAGGTAGCCGGGCACCAGCGGGAGCACGCAGGGCGACGCGAAGGACACGAGCCCGGCCAGGAGCGCGATCGGCACGGCCAGCAGGAGCTGACCGCTGACGACGATGTCGCCCACGCCGCTACTCCCCCTCGGCGAGCGTGTCGCCCACGAGGGTCGAGAGGATCGACGCCTCCTGGAGCTGGCCGAGGATGCGCGACGCGACGCGCCCCTCCCTGTCGAGGACGAGCGTCGTGGGCACGGCGTTCGGCGGGACGGTGCCGGTGAAGGCGAGCTGCACCGACGAGTCGGTGTCGACGATGGAGGGGTAGCCGAGCCCGAAGGTCTCGGCGAAGGCGGCCGCGGTGGGGGCCTGATCGCGCACGTTGACGCCGACGAACGACACGCCCTTGTCGGCGAACTCCGTGTTCACCGTCTCGAGATCCGCGGCCTCGGCGCGGCACGGAGCGCAGCTGGCGTACCAGAAGTTGACGACGACGACCTGCCCGGCGAGGTCGGCGGAGTCGATGGTGGCGCCGGTCTCGTCGGTGCCGGAGAAGACGATGGGGTCGTCCCGGTCGGCGGCGGCGATCTCGGTGACGGTGCCGTCCCCCGAGATGTAGCCCTTGTTGCTGCCGTTGCGGTACTGGTCGGCGAGCGGATCCTCGGAGCAGCCCGTCAGCGCGAGCGCGGCGGCCAGCGCGAGGACGCCCGCGGCGCGGAGCCGCCCCGTCCGGCGCATCAGACCGCTCCCACGTCGGTGGCCAGGCCCTGCAGGCCGGCGGCCGGGTCGGAGTAGCCGACCTCGACGAAGCCGTCGCCGCGGCGCTCGAGGGTCGTGATGCTCGAGAGCGCGCAGCGGCGCTTGCGCGGATCGTGGAAGAGTCGCTCGCCGGCGAGGGCGCGGTGGACCGTCCAGATGGGGAGCTGGTGGCTGACGATCGCGGCGTCGCCCTCCTCCGTGCTCTCCCACGCCGACTCGATCGCCGCGTACATCCGCGCCGAGATGGAGAGGTACGGCTCGCCCCAGCTGGGCTCGAAGGGGTTGCGGAGCCAGGGCCAGTGCTTGGGGTTCCGCAGGGCGGAGCTGCGCGCGGCGAGGGACTTCCCCTCGAAGCGGTTGCTCGGCTCGATCACCCGCTCATCGGTGCGGATCTCGAGCTCGAACGCCTGCGAGATGGGCTGCGCGGACTCCTGCGTGCGCTGGAGCGGCGACGCGATCAGCGCCGTGACGTGGCGCCGGCGCTCGAGCAGGTCGTCGGCGGCGGAGCGGGCCATGCGGTGGCCCAGATCCGAGAGCCGGAAGTTCGGGAGTCGTCCGTAGAGGACCCGGTCGGGGTTGAACACCTCGCCGTGCCGCACGAGATGGATCTGATCGGCAACCACGAGCGTCAAGTGTACGGAACGCGGCGTGGGGGAACGCCGGGAAAGGGTCGCCTGAGCCGGACCTGAGCGGAGCCTCAGCGGCGCGCCGAGACCGCCGCCGACAGCCGCCGCACGAGCGGTCCGGGCAGGTGCCGCACCACGGCCATCGGGACTCCGAAGCGCACCGACGGCACCGAGACGACGGAGCCGCGCGCGACGTCCCGGAGGAACTCCTCCACCACCGCGTCCGCATCGAGCCAGAGGAAGGAGGGGATGGAGGAGGTGTCCATCGCCGCCCGCTCGTGGAACTCGGTGCGCACCCAGCCCGGGCAGAGCGCGGCCGAGCGGACGCCGGTGCCGCGCAGCTCGACGGCCAGCGACTGCGCGAAGGCGGTCGCCCACGCCTTCACCGCGGAGTAGGGGCCGAGGTGCACGAAGCCCGCGACGCTCGACACCGTGAGGATCGCGCCGCGGCCGCGGGTGGTCATCGCCTCCGCCGCCGCACCCGAGAGCACGGCGACCGAGCGCACCATCACCTCGAAGGCGTGGTCCTGGGCGGCGACGTCCGGCTCGGCGAAGGTCCCGTCGATCCCGAAGCCGGCGTTGTTGACGAGGACGCGGACCGGACGGGCCGGATCGACGAGCCGCGCGCGCACGCACTCGACCTGCTCGCGGTCGCCGAGGTCCGCGGGCAGGACCTCGACCGCCGCGGCGCCGAGGCCGCGCAGTCCGGCCGCCGCCTCCTGGAGGCGCTGCTCGCTGCGGGCGACGAGGACGAGGCTCCAGCCGCGGCGCGCGAACGCCCGGGCGAAGGCGAGGCCGATGCCGGAGGACGCGCCGGTGATCAGTGCGGTGCTCATGCTCCGACGCTACCCGTCGCCGCCCGGCGGCCCCCGAGTAGACTCCCCTACCGTGACCGACGAGACCCGCCTCCCCCGAACCACTGTCAAGAAGCTCGCCGCGCTCGAGGACGGACCCGTCCGCGTGTCCGGCTGGGTCGAGACCGTGCGCGACCAGAAGAAGGTGCAGTTCGTCGTCCTGCGCGACGAGTCGGGTGCCGTGCAGCTGGTGAACCCGGCCGTGCGCGAGGCCGTCGAGGGCGACGACGCGTCGGCTGCGCGCCTCGCTATCACCGAGGAGATCTCCGGCCTCGCCCAGGGCTCCTTCATCACCGTCACCGGCGCGCTCAAGCACGACGAGCGCGTGAAGCTCGGCGGCATCGAGGTCAAGCTCGAGACGCTCGAGGTCGTCGCCGCGTCGATCCCGGAGGCGCCGATCGCGCCCGACTCCGGCATCGACAAGCGCATGGACTGGCGCTTCCTCGACCTGCGCCGTCCCGAGCAGAACCTCATCGCCCGTGTGCAGACCACGTTCGAGCACGCGCTGCGCACGTACTGGATCGAGCACGACTTCATCGAGATCCACACCCCGAAGCTCATGGCGAGCGCCTCGGAGTCGCGGGCCGAGCTCTTCGAGGTCGAGTACTTCGAGACGAAGGCCTACCTGGCGCAGAGCCCCCAGTTCTTCAAGCAGATGGCGCAGCCCGCCGGCTTCGGCAAGGTCTTCGAGGTCGGCCCCGCCTTCCGCGCCGACCCCAGCTTCACCTCGCGTCACGCGACCGAGTTCACGAGCGTCGACGCCGAGGTCTCCTGGATCGACTCGCACGAGGACGTCATGGAGCTGCACGAGCAGCTGATGGTCGCCGGCCTCACCGCCGTCGTCGAGAAGCACGGCGCCGAGGTCAAGGCGCTCTTCGACATCGACCTGACCGTCCCGACCACGCCGTTCCCGCGCATCCCGCTCGCCGAGGCCAAGCGCATCGTCGCCGAGCGCGGCTACGAGGTGCCCCGCGCCGACGACGACATGGACCCCGAGGGCGAGCGCCGCATCGCGGCCTACGTGCAGGAGGAGTTCGGGCACGACTTCGTGTTCCTCACCGACTACGCGTCGAGCATCCGGCCGTTCTACCACATGCGCCGCGAGGGCGACGGGACGATCACCAACAGCTACGACCTCATCTACAACGGCGTCGAGATCTCGACCGGAGCGCAGCGCGAGCACCGCGTCGACGTCCTCGTCGAGCAGGCCCGCGAGAAGGGCCTGGACCCGGAGGAGCTCGAGTTCTACCTCGACTTCTTCCGCTACGGCGTCCCGCCGCACGGCGGCTTCGGCATGGGCCTCTCGCGCGTGATCATGCTGATGCTGAACCAGGCGAACCTCCGCGAGGTCACCTACCTGTTCCGCGGCCCGACCCGCCTGCTGCCCTAGGCGCGCACCACGGTCGCGGGAACCCCGGACCATCGAGACCGCCGCGGACGGCGGGTCCCCTCGACGGGCCGGGGTTCCCTCGCGCCAGCGGCTAAGGAGCCGGCAGCACCACGAGGTCGAGGTAGTCGGCCAGGCACGCCACCATGTCCACCGCGTCGCGCTCGAGCAGCCACTGCAGCTGCACCCCGTCCCAGAGCGCGATGATCGACGCCGCCACCCGCTCCGGATCGGACCCCTCGCGGAGGCGCCCGGCGGCCTGGAGCTCGCGCAGCTCGGCCGTGTACTCGCTGCGGAGCCGGCGGAACCGCGCGGCGAAGAAGTCGCGCCCCGGGTGCTCCTGCGTCGTCGACTCGCCGCAGAGCACGGCGTACAGCTCGATCACTCCGGGCGCCGTCTCGTTGTAGCGGGTCTGCCGCAGGACGCCGGCGACCAGCCCCTCCTCCGGGTCCGGCGGCGAGGAACCGTCGCCCGTGATCAGGTCGCGGTGCTCGAGGACCGCGAAGAGCAGGTCGGTCTTCGACGGGAAGTAGTGCAGGAGGCTCGTCTGGCTGAGCCCGACGCGGTCGGCGACCTCCTGGAGGGAGCCGCGGGCGTAGCCCCGCGCGGCGAAGACCTGGTGGGCGGCCTCGATGATGGCGCGGCGGCGCTCGGCCGACTTCGCGTACGGGCCGCGTCGCCTCGTCGCCTCCGCCATCGACCCCTCCTCCGCACCGGAGGCGCCCCGCCGTGCCCCTCGAACGGCCAGCGTAGCGGCGGCGGAGGAGCAGTGCCGCCAATTTCGAGTACCTACTCGAATTCGTGGTAGCGTCCCGATCATCGCCGGGTGAGACTCCCCGGCTCTCCACCACGACGAAGTGAGGGAAGATGCATCCGTTCACCCGGAGACAGCTCATCGCCGCCGGTCTCGGCACCGCGGCACTCGGGAGCCTGACGGCCTGCGCGACACCGGGCACCGTCTCGGTCAACACGGCGCCGACGATCGCCCCGGCCACCAGCCCGGTCCGCCTGCAGTACTGGGGCTGGCTGAAGGACCTGCAGAAGGTCTGCGACGTCTGGAACGCCTCGCACCCCGAGATCCAGGTCGAGGCCGTCTGGATCCCCGGCGGCAACGCGGGCGGGTACCAGAAGCTCTACTCGGCCCTCGCCGCGGGCGGCGGGCCGGACCTCGGCCAGGTCGAGATCCGCTCCGTCCCCGAGTTCATGCTCGTCAACGGCCTGGTCGACCTCACCCGGTACGGCGTCGAGCAGTACCGCGACCTGTACGACCCCACGCTCTGGGGCCAGGTCAGCTACACGGGCGGCGTCTACGGCATCCCGCAGGACAGCGGCCCGATGGCGCTCTTCTACCAGCCCGAGGTGTTCGGGAAGGTGGGTGCGGAGCCGCCGACGACCTGGGACGACTGGGCAGCGGTGGCGACGGAGCTGCGCGGAGCCGGCTCCTACATCGACTGCTTCCCCCTCGCCGACGCCTCGGTCTTCGCCGCGTTCGCGACGCAGGCCGGCGCGCAGTGGCTGCGCCCGGAGGAGGACGGCTGGGTCATCGACATGACCGACGACGCCACGACGCGCGTCGCCTCCTTCTTCGACACGGCCATCGACCAGGACCTGGTGCAGACCGGCTACGGCGCCTACTCCCCCGCGTGGTTCGCGGCCGCGGCGAAGGGCGGCATCGCCTCCTGCGCCACCGGCAGCTGGGGCGACGCCCTGATCGAGGGGGTCAGCGGAGGCGCGGGCAAGTGGCGCGCTGCTCCCATGCCCGTCTGGGGCGACACCGGCTTCGGCTCGAGCTTCCTCGGCGGATCGACCGCGGCGGTGTTCTCGAGCAGCAAGCACCCGGAGGAGGCGATCGAGTTCGCCGTCTGGATGACCACCACGCAGGAGGGCATCGACGCGATGATCGCCAACAGCGGCATCGGCTGGTCTCCCGCGGTCGGCGAGATCGGCACGGCCCGCAAGGGTCCGAGCGACTTCTTCAGCGGGCAGAACTACAACGAGGACATCCTCGTGCCCGCATCGAAGGAGCAGAACCCGGACTGGTCCTGGTGGCCCGTCACGCAGCAGTCCTTCAACATCCTCAGCGACGGCTTCCGGAAGAAGGCGTCCGGGCTCTCGCTCGTGGACGCGGTCGCCGAGGCGGAGCAGCAGATCATCACGGTCTTCGAGAACAAGGGCCTGAGCATCAGGAGGGCCTCCGCATGACCACCACGACCTCCCCCGCCGCCGCCGCGGTCGCGGCCACCACGCGGACGCCGGGCGCGCCCCGGCGCAGTCGCGCGGTCGCCCGCGCCCCGTGGATCCTCCTCGGACCCTTCCTGGCCCTGTTCGTCCTCACGTTCATCGTCCCGATCGTCGTCGCCGTCGGCTCCAGCTTCACGAAGGTGACGCGCTCCGGCCTCTTCGGCGAGGCCGGGGTCACCAGCGGGTTCGCGGGCTTCGACAACTACGCGCAGGCCCTCGCCGACGGCAACTTCATCGCCTCCATCGGGCGGATGTTCCTCTTCGGCATCGTCCAGGTGCCGGTGATGATCGCCCTCTGCACCGTCCTCGCGCTGATGCTCGAGTCGGCGTCGGCGAAGTTCCCCGGCTTCTTCCGGGCGGCCTACTTCCTCCCCTACGGAGTGCCCGGAGTGATCGCGACGATCCTGTGGTCGTTCCTCTACGTGCCCGGCCTCAGCCCGCTCATCGACGCGGCGAACGTGGTCGGGCTCCAGCCCGACTTCCTCGGTGCGGACACGGTGCTCTGGTCGATCGCGAACATCTCGCTCTGGAGCTACACCGGCTACAACATGCTGATCATCGTCGCCCAGCTCAAGGCGATCCCGGTCGAGCTCTACGAGGCGGCGAAGGTCGACGGCGCCTCCACCTGGCGCGTCGCCCGCAGCATCCAGCTGCCGCTCATCCGCCCCGCGCTGGTGCTGACGACGATCTTCTCGATCATCGGAACGCTCCAGCTGTTCGCCGAGGCGCAGGTGCTGAAGACGGTCGCTCCGGCGATCGACAGCCAGTACACGCCGAACCTCAGCGCGTACACCACGGCCTTCGCCTACAACGACTACAACGTCGCCGCCGCCCAGGCCGTCCTGATCGCGCTGGTCGCGTTCCTGCTCTCCTTCACGTTCCTCTCGATCTCGAACAGGAGGTCGTCATGAGCCGCACCGAGACCCCGCCGACCACGACCACCGGAGTCGTCACCGCCGACCGCCCCGTGAAGGCTGGACGCGGGCCCGACCGCTCGGCCGGCCGCAACCGCGCCTCGACCATCATCGTCACCGCGATCCTCGTCGTCGTGGCGGTCTACTTCCTCATCCCCGTCTACTGGGTCGTCGTCGCGGCGACCAAGACGACCGAGGACCTCTTCGCCACCTACGGCTTCTGGTTCGCCCCGACGTTCGCGCTCTGGGACAACCTGACGCAGGTGCTGACCTACGGCGACGGCATCTTCGTCCGCTGGTTCCTCAACTCGGTCCTCTACGCCGGAGTGGGCGCCCTGCTCGCGACCTACCTCGCCGCGGCGGGCGGCTACGCGCTGGCCAAGTACGAGTTCCGCGGCAGCAGGCTGGTGTTCGGGACGATCCTCGCGGGCGTCCTGGTGCCGGGCACCGCGACCGCTCTGCCGCTGTTCCTGCTCTTCAGCCAGATGGGCATCGCGAACACCTACTGGAGCGTGCTGATCCCCTCGCTCGTCTCGCCGTTCGGGCTGCTCCTCTGCCGGATCTACGCTCAGGCGACCGTGGACACCGCGATCATCGAGGCGGCGCGCATCGACGGCGCCGGGGAGCTGCGGATCTTCCACACGCTCGGGCTGCGCATCCTGACTCCCGCGCTGGTCACCGTGTTCCTCTTCCAGCTGGTCGGGATCTGGAACAACTACTTCCTGCCCCTGGTGATGCTCTCGGACACGAACCTGTTCCCGATCACACTGGGACTGAACAACTGGCTCGGACAGGTCGACCGCCTGCCCGAGTTCTACGAGCTGACGACCGGCGGCGTCCTGCTGTCGATCATCCCGCTCGCCATCGCCATGATCGTGCTGCAGCGCTTCTGGCGCGGCGGCCTGACGGAAGGCTCCGTGAAGTGACGACTCCCCCGACGACCTCCCACTACCTGACGGACACCGGACCGGGCTCCGGCCGCCGCCGGGCCCCCCGCTCGTGGCTGCACACCGACGCCCCGGCGCTCCCGCTGGACGGGGAGTGGCGCTTCCGCCTGCTCCCCGCCGCTCCGGGGACCCCGGGCGGCGCCGGCGTGCTGCCGGAGGGCGAGGGCGTGGACGCCGTCGGGGACGAGTCGTTCGACGACTCCGGCTGGGACCTGATGCCGGTGCCCTCGCACTGGGTGCTGCAGGGCGACGGGCGCTACGGACTGCCGGCCTACACGAACGTGCAGTTCCCGTTCCCGACCGAGCCGCCGTTCGTTCCGGACGCGAACCCGACGGGCGACTACCGCCGCACCGTCGTGGTCCCGGAGGAGTGGGACTCCGCCGAGGCGGTCGTCCTGCGCTTCGACGGGGTCGAGTCGCGCTACCGCGTCTGGGTCAACGGCGTCGAGATCGGCATCGGGTCCGGCAGCCGGCTCGCGCAGGAGTTCGACGTCACCGGCGTCGTCCGCCCGGGCGAGAACCTCGTCGTGGTCCGCGTGCACCAGTGGTCGGCCTCGAGCTACGTGGAGGACCAGGACCAGTGGTGGCTGCCGGGGATCTTCCGCTCGGTGCACCTGCTCGCGCGCCCCGTCGGCGGGATCGAGGACGTGTGGCTGCGCTCCTCCTTCGCCGGCGGCGCGGGCCGGATCGAGGCGGAGGTGACCGCCGCGGCCGACGCGTTCCCGCTGACGCTGCGCGTGCCCGGGCTCGGGATCGAGACGGTCTGGGCCTCGGCGGAGGAGATCGCCGCGATCGAGGTCCCCGAGGTCGAGCCGTGGTCGGCGGAGGCTCCGCGCCTCTACGACGCGACGCTCACCTCCGCCGGCGAGACGGTCTCGCTGCGGCTCGGCTTCCGCACGGTCGAGATCCGCGGCGACCGCTTCCTGGTCAACGGCGAGCGCGTCGTCTTCCATGGAGTCAACCGCCACGAGACGCACCCCGACCGCGGTCGAGCGTTCGACGAGGACTCCGCCCGCGAGGACCTCGCGATGATGAAGCGCTTCAACGTGAACGCCATCCGCACCAGCCACTACCCGCCGCATCCCCGTCTGCTCGATCTCGCCGACGAGCTCGGCTTCTGGGTGGTCCTCGAGTGCGATCTCGAGACCCACGGCTTCGAGCGGGTCGGCTGGGCGGGCAACCCCAGCGACGACCCCGCCTGGCGAGAGGCCTACCTCGACCGCATCGAGAGGACCGTCGAGCGCGACAAGAACCACCCGAGCATCGTGCTCTGGTCCCTCGGCAACGAGGCGGGCACCGGCGCGAACCTGGCCGCGATGTCCGCCTGGGTGCACGGCCGCGACCCCGAGCGCCCCGTCCACTACGAGGGCGACTACACCGGCGCGTACACCGACGTGTACTCGCGGATGTACTCCTCGATCCCCGAGACCGAGCGGATCGGCACCGACGGCTCACTCACTCCGCTGCTCGGCTGCTCCCCCGGCGAGTCCGCTCGGCAGCGATCCAAGCCCTTCCTGCTCTGCGAGTACGTGCACGCGATGGGCAACGGCCCGGGAGCGATCGACCAGTACGAGGACCTCGTCGACCGCTTCCCGCGGCTGCACGGCGGCTTCGTCTGGGAGTGGCGCGACCACGGCCTGCGGGCGCGCACGCCGGAGGGCGTCGAGTACTACGCGTACGGCGGCGACTTCGGCGAGGTGGTGCACGACGGCAACTTCGTGATGGACGGCATGGTGCTCTCCGACGGCACGCCCAGCCCGGGCCTGTTCGAGTGGAAGCAGATCGTCGCCCCGGTGCGCCTCACGGTCCGCGGCGACGGCGTCGTCATCGAGAACCGCCGGCACGACGCCTCCACCGCCGATCTGCGCTTCGCGTGGCGGGTCGAGCGGGACGGGCGGGTCACCGCGGAGGGAGTGCTCGACGCCCCGGTCATCGCGGCCGGCGACGCCGTGCACGTGGAGCTCCCCCCGCTCGAGGTGCGCCCCGGCGGCGAGACCTGGCTCACCGTCGACGCGGTCCTCGACGCCCCGACCGCGTGGGCGGAGGAGGGCCACGTGCTCTCCACCGGTCAGCACCTCCTCGCCGTGCCGTCGGCGGTGCCCGCGTGGACCCGCGCCGTCCGCGCCGCTCCGCCCCTCGAGGGCGGCGCGCTCGGAGTCGCGCGGTTCCGCGACGGCCGGCTCGCCTCCCTCGCCGGCCTGCCCGTCGACGGACCGCGCGCCGAGCTCTGGCGCGCCCCGACCGACAACGACGAGGGCGCGGGCTTCCCCGGCTACGTCACCGGCGACCCGTACGACGGCGACGGCCGCGGGACCCCTGCCCCGTCCTCCGCCGCCCGCTGGCGCGAGGCCGGACTCGACCGCCTGGTCGGCCGCGTGCAGGAGGTGGACGCCTCCGCCGGGCTCCGCCGCGTGACCCGCTTCTCGGCCGCGGACCTCGATGCGGGACTCCTGATGGAGGAGCGCTGGAGCGTCGACGGGGAGAGCACGGTCCTCCGCGTCGACCTCGTGCCGACCCGGGGCTGGGACGCCGTCTGGCCGCGGCTGGGCATCCGGATCGACCTGCCCGCGTCGATCGACGGCGCGGAGTGGTTCGGCACCGGCCCGCTCGAGTCCTACCCCGACAGCCTCCGGGCCGCGCGAGTGGGGCGCTTCAGGGCGGAGATGGACCGGCTGACGACTCCGTACGCCCGCCCGCAGGAGAGCGGTCACCGCAGCAGCGTGCGCGAGCTGACGCTGACGGAGGCGGGCTCGCCCCGGCTCCGCATCGAAGCCGCGCGCGACCTGCACGGGCGCCTCCCCGGCTTCACCCTGGCGAGGCACACGCCGCAGGAGATCACGGCCGCCGCGCACCCGCACGAGCTGCCGGAGTCGGAGCGCGCGGTCCTCGTGATCGACGCCGCCCAGCACGGCCTGGGCTCCCGCGCGTGCGGTCCGGACGTGTGGCCCGACTTCCAGCTGCGGCCGGAGGCGCGGACGATCCTCCTCCGCTTCACCGCGGCCGGCTGAGCGCCGGGAGAGGACGAGGGAAGGCCCGCGGGATCGCGTCCCGCGGGCCTTCCCTCGTCCTCCGGACGCGTCAGTCGCTCTGCGTGCGCGGCAGCGGTCCGCCGATGAAGAGGTCCGTGTTCATGCGCCGGCGGCGCATCACGACCAGGACGGCCGCGCAGGCGACGAGCGACGCGGCGACCGCGCCGCCGCCGATCATCAGCGCGGTGGTCGGCGTGATGCCGGCCGGTCCCGCCGAGGCGGCCGTGCTGAGGAAGGCGGTGCGCGCGGCGCTGATCGCGGTGCCGCAGACCTGCTGCGCCTCCCACGGTGCGGCCGTGGTGTCGCTGTCACGGTAGGAGACGGTCACGGCTGCCGTGCGGTGCGACTCGCGACCGAAGGCGACGACGCAGTAGACGGAGGGGTCGGGGTCGGCGATGACCGCGTCGCCCAGCGCCAGCTCGGCCCAGCCGATGGAGTCGGACTGCACGGCGACGTCGCCGGCGGCCAGGTCGGCGCGGGCCCCGGAGGTCTCGAAGGCGCCCACGGCGACCTCCTCGTCGGCGTCGAAGCCCCAGACGGCGCCGCGGGGCGCCTCGGTGCTGCCGTCGCCGAGCTCGCGCGGCTCGAGCAGGAGGCCGTTGCCGGTGGAGGGCGCGAGCCGGAAGACGACCTTGGCGGCGGAGCCCTGGTCGCCCGTGAGGTCGACCGTGAAGGCGCCCGACTTGGTGATCAGCGCGGTCGGCACGGTCGCGGTGCCGCTCCCCGCCTCGAGGGTCAGCGGGGTCTTGGTGCCGTTCGGGTCGCGGAGGACCGCCGAGACGGCCTCGCCGCTCGCGAAGCCGGTGTACGAGAAGCCGACGCCGTAGAACCGGGCGAGCTCGACGGTGAGCGCCTCCGGCTGCACGGCGAGCTCGCGGGTGAGGAAGACGTCCGCGGTCGCGGCACCGGCCGCCGGCTTCGCGCCCTCGGTCGAGGTGCCGAGCTCGGTGCGTCCGGGGGCCGACGCCGCCGGAGTGACGGCGCCCGCACCGGAGGAGCCGGCGGTGCCGGACGTGGTGGTGCCGGAGGTGGTGCCGCCGCCGGAGGTGCCGCCGGACGTCCCTCCGCCGGTGGATCCGCCGCCGGCGCCGGAGCCGGAGCCGCCGGAGGACGATCCGCCGCCGGTGGAGGGCTGACCGCCGCCGGAGCCGCCCTGCTGGCCGCCGCCGGTCGAGCCGCCGCCGGTCGATCCACCGCCGGTGGATCCGCCGCCGGTAGAGGGCTGGCTCGGCTGCTGGGGCGCGGGGTCGACCGGTGCCGGATCGACCGGCGCGGGGTCCACGGGCGCGGGGTCGACGGGAGCGGGCTGCTCGGGTTCTGCCGGCTCCTCGGGCACTCCGGGAACGGACGGCTCCTCGGGGACGCCGGGAACGGGGTCGGAGCCGCCGTCGCCCGGCTGCTCGGGATCCTCCGGCACGCCGGGGATGGTCGTCGCGGCCGGCTGCTCGACCGTGGTCGAGACCGTCGAGGCGGAGGGTGCCGCGACGGCCGCTCCGGGGAGGGCCAGGCCGAGCACGAGCGCCGCGAGAGCGGCGGCGGGCAGGGCGAGTCGGCGGGATGACGGCATGGCGGTTCCTTCCTCCACGGGCGACGATCTGCGTCCGCGCACGGAGGAGCGCACTCCCCCCTCACGAGGGTAAGGGCGAGAGGCGAGCTATCGCGAGCCGTCCCGTCCCCCGTCAGAGGGACGTCGCGGTCGTGCTTCCGTCCGGACGGCCCGGTCGAAGCTCACCCGCGATCGAGGAGGGCCCGCCGGAGCCGCACGGGATCGACCCGCCAGAAGGTGTGCACGCGCCCGTCGATCAGCACCACCGGGATCTCCTCGACGAAGCGCTCGTGCAGCTCGGGATCGTCGAGGATCGACACCTCCGAGACGGCGACCGACGCCTCGCCGCCCAGATCGGCGACCACCTGCTCGACCACGGTCCGCGCGTCGTCGCAGAGATGACAGCCCGGCTTGCCCACGAGCGTCAGCTCCACGTCCACCATGCGGTCAGTGTACGGCGGCCCCGGCGACGGGCACCGAGACGGCGAGCGCCGCCGGGATGATCCGTGAACGCAGACGAGCGCCCGACCCCGGAAGGGCGGACGCTCGAGTGGGAAGAGGCGCGAGCCTACTTCTTGTTGCGACGCTGGTGGCGAGTCTTGCGAAGCAGCTTGCGGTGCTTCTTCTTCGCCATACGCTTGCGACGCTTCTTGATGACAGAACCCACGAAGACCTCACAACGTTCAGGGGGTCGACCGCCCGACGGGCGGCCGCTTACGAAAAACTGGCTCCCGCGAGCTTACACGACCCGGAGCTCCACCGGTTCCGGCTCCCCGGCGCCCCTCACTTGCGGATGCGCAGCGCCTCGGCGACCTTCGTCGCTCCCTCGCTGACGCCCCGCTGGATGTCCTGCACCACGGTGCTGACCTGGTGGGTGCGCTCGGCGAGCGCCCGGCCCAGCGACTCCGCCCGGGCCGCGGTCGGGGCGTCGAGCAGGGCGCCGGCCGCCTCGTCCTCGGCGAGGAAGGGCAGCAACCAGTCCTCGACCTCCGCCAGCGGCGCGTACTCGAGCGCGTAGAAGCGGTGCTGTCCACTCTCGCGCACCGTGACGAGGCCGGTCTCGCGCAGCACCTTGAGGTGCTTGGAGACGGTCGGCTGGCTCAGCTCGAGGCGCGCCACGATCCGCGACACGCTCATGCCCTCGGCCGAGCCGTCCCGCCGCTGCTCGAGCAGCAGGGCGAGGATGTCCCGGCGGGTCCCGTCCGCGATCACCCCGAAGATGTCAGCCATGCGCCCAGGCTAGTCAGCGCCCCGGGGGCCCGGCACCGAGCGGGTAGCATGGCCGCGATCGAGTGGAGGATCCGCCGTGGTGGTTCGGCAGCAGTTCCGCAGCCCCGTGGGCGTCTCGCCCGTCTCCCCCTGGTCGGGGTTCGAGCGGGCCCGCGACCTCATCGACGACTTCGCCGGACGCTCGCCGTCCCGCTTCGCGATCCTCATCTTCTCGGCGCTCGTGCTCGTCTTCACCCTGCTGTTCTCGCTGCCGGTGTCGAGCACCACGGGCACCGTCACTCCGCTGCACGACGCCTTCTTCACCGCGATGTCGGTGATCTGCGTGACCGGCCTCGCGACGGTCGACATGGCGACGCACTGGTCGGCGTTCGGCCACTCGATCATCTTCGTCGGCGTGAACATCGGCGCTCTGGGAGTGCTGACGCTCGCCTCGATCATGGGCCTGGCGATCTCGCGCCGCCTCGGGCTCCGGGCGAAGCTCATGGTCGCCAGCGACTCGAACCCTCTGCGGATCCACTCCGGCCCCGTCGCCGAGGGCCAGGCCGTGCGCCTGGGCGAGATCGGCGGACTGCTCGCCACCGTCGCGATCAGCGCCGCCGCGATCGAGATCATCGTCGCGCTGCTGCTGTTCCCGCGGATGCTGATCGACGGGATCCCGATCGGCGAGGCCGTCTGGCACTCCTTCTACTACTCCGCGATGGCGTTCACGAACACCGGCTTCGCCCCGAACGCCGCGGGACTCACCCCCTTCGAGGACGACTACTGGTTCCTCGGCATCCTGATGCTCGGCGTCTTCCTCGGCTCGATCGGCTTCCCCGTCATCTACGCCTTCTCCCGCGGCTGGCGGCGCCCGCGCAAGTGGTCGGTGCACGTGAAGCTGACGCTGGTCACCTCCGTGATCCTGCTCGTCGCCGGGGCCGTCCTCTACATCGTGCTCGAGTTCGACAATCCGAGGACCTTCGGCAGCCTCGATGCGGGAGACACCGTCTTCCAGTCCTTCTTCCTCTCGACGATGACGCGGTCGGGCGGCTTCTCGACGATCTCGATCCCCGACCTCAACGGCTCGAGCCTGCTCGTGACCGACATGCTGATGTTCATCGGCGGAGGATCGGCCTCCACGGCCGGCGGCATCAAGGTCACGACCCTCGCGATCCTGTTCCTGGCCGCCTTCGCCGAGGCCCGCGGCAACAACGACATGGAGGCGTTCGGCCGCCGGATCCCGAACGACGTCCTGCGCCTGGCCGTCTCGGTCGTGCTGTGGGGCGCGACGACGGTCGCCGTGTCGAGCGTCCTGATCCTGCACATCACCAAGGCCTCGCTCGACCACGTGCTCTTCGACGTGATCTCGGCCTTCGCGACCTCCGGGCTCTCGACGGGGCTCACCGCGGAGCTGCCGCCGTCCGGGGTCTACATCCTCGCGCTGACGATGTTCATGGGCCGCGTTGGTACCGTGACTCTCGCCGCCGCGCTCGCCGCGAGCCAGCGGAGGCAGCTGTTCAGACGACCGGAAGAGAGGCCCATCGTTGGTTGACCGCATCAGGTACGACGCCCCGGTGCTGGTGATCGGCCTCGGGCGCTTCGGAGCCGCCACGGCCGGTCAGCTCGACCGCCTCGACCGCGAGGTCCTCGCCATCGACGCCGACGCCGGTCTCGTGCAGAAGTGGTCGGAGCGGGTCACCCACGCGGTGCAGGCCGACGCCCGCTCGCTCGACGCCCTCGCGCAGATCGGCGCGCAGGACTTCCAGGTCGCCGTCGTCGCGGTCGGCTCCTCCATCGAGGCGTCCGTGCTGATCACCGCGAACCTCGTCGACCTCAAGATCCCGCAGATCTGGGCGAAGGCGATCTCCCGCTCGCACGGCAAGATCCTCGAGCGGATCGGCGCGAACCACGTGATCTACCCCGAGGCGGAGGCGGGCGAGCGCGTCGCGCACCTGGTCTCGGGCCGCATGCTCGACTTCATCGAGTTCGACGACGACTTCGTGCTCGCGAAGATGTACCCGCCCAAGCCGATCCGGGGGCTGACGCTCACGGAGTCGGGCGTGCGCCGCAAGCACCGCGTGACCGTCGTCGGCGTCAAGAGCCCGGGCAAGCCCTTCACCTACGCGACCGAGCAGACCGTCGTCTCGAACCACGACCTCATCGTGGTCAGCGGCACCCCCAGCGACATCGAGCGCTTCGCGGCCCTCGGCTCCTGACCCGCGCCCCCTCCCTCCTCCTCCTCTGCGGGATGCCGCTCCGGTACGCCCGCTCCGGGGTGTCGCGTACCCGAGCGGCATCTCGCGGAGAGGAGGGCGGAGTCAGGAGGCGGCGAGCTCGCGGGCGCGGGCCAGCGCGGCGTCGGTCGCCCGCGTGAAGAGGGCGGCGAGGTCGGCCTCCTGCAGGACCGCGACGGCCCGCTCGGTGGTGCCCTTCGGGCTCGTGACCCGCCGGCGCAGCTCCGCGGGCTCCTCGCCGGAGTCCGCGAGCAGCTCGGCGGCGCCGCGGAACGTGCTGACCACCATCGTCGACGCCTGCTCCGGAGTGAAGCCCTTCGCGACAGCGGCCGCGATGAGCTCCTCGATCAGCAGGAACACGTAGGCGGGCCCCGAGCCGGAGATCGTCGAGAGCGCGTCGAGCTGCGACTCCGGCACCTCGACCACCTCGCCGACCGTCTCGAACAGGCGGCGCACGAGCGCCAGGTCCTCGTCGCCGGACCGCGTGCCCGCGCTGAGGCCGGTGACGGCGCGGCCCACGACCGCGGGAGTGTTCGGCATCGAGCGGAGCACGGCGACGGACGCGGGCAGGTGCTGCTCGAACGTGGCCGCGGTCACGCCGGCGGCGACGGAGACGACGACCGCGCCCGGGGCGAGCGCGTCGGCGATCTCGTCGAGCAGGTCCGTCACCATGTGCGGCTTGACGGCCACGAGCACGATCGCCGCGCCCTCGATCGCGCGCCGGTTGGCCTCCGGGTCGTCCGCGGTGGCGAAGGCGGTGACCACCGGGTGGCCGTCCCACGCGGCGGCCTTCGCGGAGTCGCGGTTGGTCACCCGCACGCCCCCCTCGACGCGCACGCCGGGAGCCAGCAGGCCCTGGAGGATCGCACCCCCCATCGAGCCGAGGCCGAGGACGGCGATGGACGGGAGCAGGACGGGCGCATCGGTCACGCCGCTCATCCTACGAAGAGCCCGCGGCAAGGGGGTCCAGGGGCGGTCCGGCGCCTCGTAGGATGGCCCGACCATCCAGCGGCGAGCCCGAGGAGACCACGTGAGCGCATCCGGAGGCGGCACCGCGATCATCGCGGCGCTCGCGGCCAACCTCGGCATCGCCCTGACGAAGTTCGTCGCCTGGTTCTTCTCCGGATCCGCCTCCATGCTCGCCGAGGGCGTGCACTCACTCGCCGACTCCGGCAATCAGCTGCTCCTGCTGCTCGGCGGCCGCAAGTCGCGGAAGGCCGCCGACGAGGAGCACCCGTTCGGCTACGGACGGGAGCGCTACGTCTACGCCTTCGTGGTGTCGATCATCCTGTTCTCCGTCGGCGGCGTCTTCTCGCTCTACGAGGGCATCGAGAAGATCGCCGAGCCGCACGAGCTCGAGAACGCCTGGCTGCCGATCCTGGTCCTCGTGATCTCGATCTGCCTCGAGGGCTACTCGCTGCGCACCGGAGTGAAGGAGTCGAACCGGGTCCGCGGCTCGCAGTCCTGGTTCCAGTTCATCCGCCGGGCGAAGGCGCCGGAGCTGCCGGTCGTGCTCCTCGAGGACGTCGCCGCGCTCACCGGCCTGACGTTCGCGCTGCTCGGAGTCGGGCTGACCGTGATCACCGGCGACTCGGTCTACGACGCGATCGGAACGATCATGATCGGCACCCTGCTGATCGTGGTGGCGATCGTGCTGGGCGTCGAGACGAAGAGCCTGCTCGTCGGCGAGGGGGCGACTCCCGCCGACGCCGCCTCGATCCGCGCCGCGCTCGAGGCCGGGCGCGACGTCGAGCGCGTCATCCACATGCGCACGCTCTACCTCGGACCGGACGAGATCCTCGTGGCCGCGAAGCTCGCCTTCCCGGCCGCCGAGACCCTCGAGCACGTGGCCGCCGGGATCGACGCCGCGGAGAAGCGGATCCGCGAGGCCGTCCCGGCCGCCACCACGATCTACCTCGAGCCCGACGTCGACCGCGGACGCGCGGGATCGGTGGCGGCCCGTCCGGCCGTGACCGAGGCGGAAGGGACGGCCGCCGCGGCCGCTCCGGCCGCCGCCGCTCCGCCCGCCGCCTCCCCGCCGGCCGCGCCGCACGGGAGCGCCTGAGATGCGCCGGGCCCTGGCGATCGTCAACGAGCGCGGTGCCGGGCTCGGCGCGCTCGAGCCGATGCTGACCGAGCGGGGGTTCGCCGTCGACGCCGTCTCAGGGACGGACCTCGACGCGATCGACATCCTCGCCCCCGACCTCGTCGTCACGCTCGGCTCCAGCGCCGGCGTCTACGAGACCTCGCGGCACCCCTTCATCAGCCCCGAGATCGCGCTCCTGCAGGACCGGATGCACCACCGCCGTCCCACGCTCGGCGTCTGCTTCGGAGCGCAGCTGATCGCGGCCGCCCTGGGCGAGTCCGTCCATCCCGGATCGGCCCGCGAGGTCGGCTTCCGCCCGGTCGTGCTCACGGAGGAGGGCGCCGGCTCCCCGCTCCGGCACCTCGCCGGCGTCGACGTGATGCAGTGGCACGGCGACACCTTCGCGCTGCCGAGCGGAGCGGCGCTGCTGGCGTCGTCGACGACCGGCGAGGTGCAGGCGTTCGCCGTGGAGGACTGGCTCCTCGGCGTGCAGTTCCACCCCGAGCTGACCGGCACGATGGCCGCGCAGTGGCTCGAGGGCGACGGGGAGTGGGCAGGAGCGGCGGGCTACGACGCCGCCGTGCTGGCCGACGACGTCGCGGCGGAGCGCTTCGAGCGGATGCACGCGGCGACGCGGCTCGCGCTGACGGAGTGGCTGGGCGCTCCGAGCTGAGGGGTTCGGCGGCGCTCGGCGTCAGCGGCGGTCGGCGAAGAAGTCGAGCAGGAGCCGCGAGCTCTCCGCGGCGCGGACCCCGGGGTACACCTCGACCACGTGGTTGTGCCGGCGGTCGCGGAGGAGGTCGTGCACGGATCCGGAGGCGCCCGCCTTCTCGTCCCACGCGCCGAAGACGACGCGGTCGATCCGCGCCGCCAGGATCGCTCCGGCGCAGAGCACGCACGGCTCGAGCGTGACCACCAGCGTGCAGCCCTCGAGATGCCAGTCGCCGCGGGCCTCGGCCGCCGCGCGGATCGCGACCACCTCGGCGTGCGCCGTCGGATCCCGCCGCAGCTCGCGCTCGTTGCGCCCGAGCCCGAGCACCGCACCCTCCGAGTCGAGGACCACCGCGCCCACGGGGACGTCGCCCCAGCCCGCGGCCCGCCGCGCCTCGTCGAGCGCCAGGCCCATCCACTCCTCGGAGCGGCGGGGGACGCGGAGATCGCTGTCGCGCATCGCTCCCCCTCCTGCGGCGGCCCGCTGCGGCCGGTGGGGCGCCGCTCCGGCCAGTAGATTGAGCTTATGCGCGTCCACGTAGCCGACCACCCGCTGATCACCCACAAGCTCACCGTGCTGCGTGACAAGCGCACCCCCTCCCCCACCTTCCGGCAGCTCGCCGAGGAGCTGATGACTCTCCTCGCCTACGAGGCCACCCGCGGCGTCCGCACCCGCACCGTCACCATCGAGACCCCCGTGACGCAGACCACCGGCCTCGCGCTCAGCGACCCGCAGCCGCTGGTCGTCCCGATCCTCCGGGCCGGCCTCGGGATGCTCGAGGGCATGGTCAAGCTCATCCCGACCGCCGAGGTCGGATTCCTGGGCATGGCACGCAACGAGGAGACGCTCGAGCCGACCACGTACGCGGAGCGCCTGCCCGACGACCTGTCGAACCGCCAGTGCTTCGTCCTCGACCCGATGCTCGCGACCGGCGGCTCGCTCGTCGCGGCCATCCAGTTCCTCTTCGACCGGGGAGCGGTCGACGTCACCGCCGTCTGCCTGCTCGCCGCCCCCGAGGGCCTGGCCGCCGTCGAGAAGGCCTTCGGCGACCGCGACGTGACCATCGTCCTCGGCTCCCTCGACGAGAGGCTCAACGAGCTCGGCTACATCGTCCCCGGCCTCGGCGACGCGGGCGACCGCCTCTACGGCCTCGCGGGCTGAGCCGGCCGGCTCCCGGACGAGCGGGCCTCGCGTCGCGCCCCGGAACAGGGAGCCCCGCTGAGCCGTGCCGGTCGGTCGGCGCAGCGAGGGTCTCGACACCCCCTCAGCGAGACCGTCCGGCACCGCCCGTCCTGCTGATCGAGCAGCCCGCGCAGCGGCCGCATCGCGATCCCCCGTCACGACTAACGCCTCCTCCCGAGCACCGGAACCACCCCCGACGCGCCGTCCATCCCACGGAAGTGTTGACGCACCGCACCGGCCTCCGCTTTACTGACGGACATGACTGACACCCTGCACGCCCTGACCTCCCTCGAGGCCATCGGGAATGCCGGCATGATGATGGCCGGTGGCCCCGTCATGTGCTGTCGAATGTGTGCATGAGGAACTGACCTCGCCGGATCCCCGCACCGCCTCCGCCCGCTGATCGTCACGATCGGCTGAGCGTCCGAGGCGCGGACGATCCCCTGGATGCCCCGCATCCGTCTCTGCCGCCACCGCGTACCGCGGGCCGGCTCGATCGCGCACACCCGGATCCGCTCCCTCGGACACTCGTCCCGGATCCGACCAGCCAAGGACTCGTCATGACCCTCCTCCACACCCGCACCGTGCCCGCCGCCACCCCCACCGAGGCGTACGTCTCGGCGTCGGGGGCGAGCTGCGCCGTGACGCGCTTGAGCTCCTCGACCAGGCGGCCGAGGTCGACTCCGGCGGCGCGGGCCTTGGCC